>CAYHCN010000161.1:0-5080 GCA_964354945.1 uncultured Eubacteriales bacterium | reverse complement strand
AGCACGTCGATGACGAAGTTCCTGTCGTATCGCATGCGGCTATCGTATCCTGTTCGGCGCGAGCAGGCGGCTCGCTGCAGCTCGGATACGCGACCCCGCCGCGACGCAGGATTCGCCCCGCACCCGACACGACGAGGGAGCCGAAAGACCGATGACCGTTGCGCTACGCATGAGCGAGCTGTACGTCCCCACGCTCAAGGAAGACCCCGCCGACGCCGAGATCGCATCGCACCGGCTCCTGCTTCGGGCGGGCATGATCCGCAAGAACGCGGCGGGCATCTACTCGTTCCTGCCGCTTGGGTGGCGCTCTCTGCACAAGGTCGAGCAGATCGTGCGAGAGGAAATGGACGCGATCGGCAGCCAGGAGATGCTGATGCCGGCGGTTCAGCCCGCCGAGTTGTGGGAGGAATCGGGCCGCTGGGAGCTGTACGGTCCCGAGCTCATGCGCCTGAAGGACCGACACGACCGCGACTTCTGTCTCGGTCCCACGCACGAGGAGCTCGTCACCTCGCTCGTCCGCAACGAGGTCCGCTCGTACCGCGAGCTGCCGCTGTCGCTCTACCAGATCCAGGTCAAGTTCCGCGACGAGGTCCGTCCGCGCTTCGGGCTGCTCCGCGGCCGCGAGTTCATCATGAAGGACGCCTACTCGTTCCACAGCACCGAGGCCTCACTCCAGGAGCACTACGACGCGATGGCCGGCGCGTACGGGCGCATCGCCGATCGGATGGGCCTCGCGTGGCGGCCCGTTGTCGCGGAGTCGGGCCAGATCGGCGGCAAGGTCACCACGGAGTTCATGGCGCTGGCCGAGGCTGGGGAGGCCGAGCTCGTCTACTGCGAGTGCGGCTGGGCCGCCAACGTCGAGGCCGCGTCCACCACCATCCCGAGGAACCCGAGCGTCACCGAGCCCCGTCCGCTCGAGAAGGTGCACACGCCCGACATCCGCACCATCGCCCAGCTCGCCGAGTTCCTGTCGATCGCCGAGCACGACACCGTCAAGACGATGGTCGGCGTCATCGACGAACCGCATTCGCCACTCGACCAGCGCCTCGTGTTCTTCTGCATCCCCGGCGACCGCGACCTGAACGACGTCAAGGCATCGTGGGCAGCAGCCGGCGTGCGGCTCCTCGAGGACGAGGAGTTCAAGGAGCGCGACCTCCCCAAGGGCTCCCTCGGCCCGGTGGGGGCCAAGGACGCGTACGAGGCGATCGTGATCGCCGACGTCTCGCTCGCCGACCACGTCGCGTGGGGCATCGGCGCCAACGAGGACGACTACCACTACATCAACGCCCAGCCGGGTCCCGACTTCGAAGTCGACGAGTGGGCCGACCTCGTGCTCGCCGCCCCTGCGGACTACTGCCCCGAGTGCGGTGCCCAACTCGACGGCGCACGCGGTATCGAGATCTCCCAGGTGTTCCAGCTGGGCACGAGATACTCCGAGTCCATGGGAGCGACCTACGCAGACGAGAATGGCGATGAACAGCCCTTCATCATGGGCTGCTACGGCGTGGGCGTGAGCCGGTCGCTCGCCGCGGTCATCGAGCAGCATAACGACGAGAACGGCATCGTCTGGCCGGTCAGCGTCGCACCGCTCGAGGTCGCGGTGCTCCCGCTGAGCGTTGGGGACGACGAGATCTGGCCCACCGCCGAACGTCTGTGGCGCGAGCTGTCCGACACGGGCATGGAGGTCGTCATCGACGACCGCGACGAGCGCCCTGGCGTGAAGTTCAACGACGCGGACCTCATCGGCTGGCCGTTCCAACTGGTCGTCGGAAAGAAGGGCCTCGCCGAGGGAGTCGTCGAGCTCAAGACCCGGGCGACCGGGGAGCGCACGACCGTGCCGCTCGAGCAGGCCGTCGAGACCGTCGCGGCCGCGGTTGCCGAGGAGCGTGCGAAGCTCAGCTTGTAGCGGCTCGCCTCTGCCGCTCGCGGAGGAGTGTCGGCAACGGCCCGGGGCGAGCGTCGGCGCACGTCTCGGAGCCCGTTTCGCGCCCCGGCGCGTCTTTGCCCGAGGCACGCATTCCTGTTAGAATTCCCTTTTGGCGACACATGCGTTTCTTGGCGAGAAGTGGGTTGACCCCCGCTTCTTTTGTTCTGCGAGGAGGTTTGGCGGGAGTACATGGCTGTTGGAGAGCTGACACGACGCGTCGAGGAGTTGCTCGAGCCCGAGGCTGATGCCAACGGGTTCGAACTCGTGGCTGTCGAGCAGTCCGGTGGCCGGCACGTTCCCGTCATCCGCGTGCTCCTCGACCGCGAAGGCGGCGTGACCATCGACGACCTTGCCTCGGCCAACGAGTGGGTCTCGGCGGTCCTCGACGACAGCGACGTCATTCCGGGGTCCTACACCCTGGAGGTGTCTTCGCCCGGCGTCGACCGTCCGCTGCGCAAGCTGGCGGACTTCGAGCGCTTCGGGGGCGAGACCGCCACGGTCAAGACCCGCGCGGGACAGACCGGCCGATCGACCTGGACCGGGCGCATCGAGCGAGTCGAAGGCGACAGCGTCGTACTCGACATCGACGGTGAGCCCGTCGCCATAGCGTTCAACGACATTCTCAAGGCGCGTCTCAAGGGCGCCGTCGATTTCGGCAAAGGGGGCACCACATGAGCGAGGACATGACCCTCATGCAGGCGCTGAAGATGCTCGCGCAGGACAAGGGCATCGACGAATACGAGATGCTGAGCCGCCTGGAGGTAGCGCTTGCGCCGACCTACCAGCGGATCCTCGATCTCGAGGGCGAAGCGCGCATCACGATCGACCGGGAGACCGGCCGTATCTACGTTTACGAGGTGTTCCACGAGGATCCCGACGATCCCGAATCGCCGGTGATCGAGGAGACCGACGTCACGCCCGACAACGTCTCCCGAATCGCGGCGCAGCACGCCAAGACCGTCGTCACCCAGATCATCCGCGACGCAGATCGGGAGAAGATCTTCGACGAGTACGCCGACCGTGTCGGCGAGTCGGTCACCGGCACCGTGCAGCAGTCCGAGAAGCGCTACACGCTCATCAAGCTCCGCGAAGGCGTCGAGGCCCTGCTGCCGCCCGAGGAGCAGCCCAGCAACGAGCGCTACAACCACAACGAGCGCATCAAGGCCTACGTGCTCGACGTCCGTCGGACTCCGGGCACCGAGCCCTCGATCGTCGTCTCCCGCACCCACCCCGGCCTCATTCGCCGGCTGTTCGAGCTCGAGGTGCCAGAGATCTACGACGGCATCGTCGAGATCAAGAGCGTGGCCCGCGAGCCGGGCACGCGCTCCAAGGTGGCGGTCTCGAGCCGCGAGCCCGGCCTCGACCCTGTCGGCGCGTGCGTCGGCCCCAAGGGCAGCCGGGTGCGCATGGTCGTGGGCGAGCTCCGCGGCGAGCGCATCGACGTGGTGCCGTGGGCCGAGGATCCGGCGACCTACGTCGCGTCGGCACTGTCGCCCGCCAAGGTCGACCGCGTGGTGACCGACGAGGACTCGCACACCGCCACGGTCATCGTCCCTGACGATCAGCTGTCGCTGGCCATAGGCAAGGAGGGCCAGAACGCCCGCCTCGCTGCCAAGCTCACCGGCTGGCGCATCGACATCAAGAGCGCCGCGATGGCCGCCGAACAGGGCATCGCAGCTCCCACGCCAGGAGGGGCAGGCGGGGTCGCCGAGGAGTTCGACGGCCGCTGCTGCAACGTGAACGACAAGGGCGTGAGGTGCCGCAACCGGGCTCGCGAAGGCAGCTTCTACTGCGGCGTGCACGACAAGGAGGCAACCGAGGGGTGATCAAAGCCCGCAAGACACCCGTCCGCACCTGTGTTGGGTGCGGGACCTCCTCGGACAAGCGTGAGTTCGTGCGCATCGTGCGGACGCCTGACGGCCACGTCGAGGTCGATCCGAGCGGCAAGCTCAACGGCCGAGGCGCGTACGTGTGCGCGGCACCCGAGTGCTTCACGAAGGCCCGGCTGCGTCGTCGGCTGGACCACGCGTTGAAGGTCCGACTCCACGACGACGACTACGCACGGCTCCAACGAGACATCGACGGGCTGCTCGCTGAGCAAAGCTCGCATCAGGGACGGTGAGGCAATGCCAGCAATGAGGGTGCACGAGCTCGCCAAAGAGTTCGGCATGACGAGCAAGGAGCTGCTCGACAGGCTCGCTGAGCTCAAGATTCCCGCCAAGAACCACGCGTCGACGCTGGTCGAGGCGTACGTGGACAAGATCCGCAAGGCGCTCGGTCCCGAGATTGCCGAGCGGCAGGCGGCGCTCGAGGCAGAGCGCAAGATCCGCGAGGCCGAAGAGGCCAAGGTGCGCGCCGAGGAAGACGCGCGCCGCAAGGCCGAAGAGGAAGAGCGCCGCAAGCGCGAGGAAGAGGACCGCAAGGCGCACGAGGCCGAAGAGGCCGCCAAGCGCGCCGAGGAGGAAGAGCGCCACAAGGCCGAGGAGGAGGCGCGGCTCGCTCGCGAGGCCGAAGAGGCCGCCGAGCAGGCCAAGCGCACCGCCGAAGAGGCCGCTCGTCTCGAGAAGCAGGAAGAAGAGCGCTACCGCCAGATGGCGCTCGCTGCCGAGAAGCTCGAGAAGGACAAGGTCTCGAAGGTCATCGAGGAGGCCAAGGCCGCCGTGGCTGCGGCCGCCGCGGAGGGCCCCAAGAAGAGGAAGCACAAGAAGCCGTCCGGCGAGGACGTCATCGAGGCGCAGCACCACGCCGCCGTGCTCCCCGAAGAGGCGGTGTGCGAGACCGAAGCAGTCAAGGTCACCGAGGGCGCGACGGTCGGCGAGTTCGCCGAGGCCCTCGGCGTGACCCCCAACGAGATCATCAAGCGGCTCATGATGCTCGGGCAGATGCTGACGGTGAACCAGCCCATGCCTAAGGACGTCATGGAGATAGTCGCCGACGACCTGTGCCGGCCCATCTTGGTCGTGTCCCCCGAGGAAGAAGAGGGGATGGTCTTCCACGACGAGCCGGAGGACCTCAAGCCGCGTCCACCGGTCGTGACCGTCATGGGTCACGTGGACCATGGCAAGACCTCGCTGCTCGACGCCATCCGCGAGACCGGCGTTGCCGCCACCGAAGCCGGCGGCATCACCCAGCACATCGGTGCGTCGGTCGTCC
>CAYHCN010000160.1:0-5104 GCA_964354945.1 uncultured Eubacteriales bacterium | reverse complement strand
TAGACGGTGAACCCCCCGAGGATGAGAACGAGCAGCAGCAGCTCGATCCAGTGACGCTCGACTGCGTTCAACGTCGGACCTCTCCGCGGACGCCCCAGCATCTTGGCGGGGCACAGGCGAGACGCGATGCCAATGCACAACGCAGGAGTATGGGCACGACACCGTTGGATTCCTGTGAAGGGACCGACTCACGGCGTTAAGAACCCGTGAAGATGATCCGGGGGGTCTCGGCACGGGCGGCGACCAGCCCATGAGAGCGGCCCCTTCAGTCGGAATCGGCAAAGCGGAATCCGACACCGGGCTCCGTGAGGATGTAGCGATAGACGTCGCCCGGTTGCTCGATCTTCCGGCGCAGATGCGAGACGTGAACGCGAAGGGTCTGTGTGTCTCCGACGTACTCCGGCCCCCACACTCTCTCGAGCAGCATGCGTGAGGTCACGACCCGACCGGGGTTACTGGCAAGCTGCGCGAGGATGTCGAACTCGGTGCGCGTCAGATGCACGGGCTCGCCGCGCAGCATCACCGATCGCTTGGCGAGATCGACGGTTAGATCGCCCTGCCGGATCTCAGTCGGCATCGCAGCGGTCCCCACCCTGCGGAGCAGCGCGCGGATGCGTGCGAGGAGCTCGCCGGTCGAGAAGGGCTTCGTCAGGTAGTCGTCGGCCCCCAGGTCGAGGGCGGCGATCTTGTCGGCGTCCGCATTGCGGACCGACAGGATGAGGATCGGCCCCGTGTACCACTCGCGCAATCGGCTGCACGCCTCGAGTCCGCCCATTCCCGGCAGTGTCAGGTCGAGGATGATGATGTCGGGCGTGAGTTCGGCAGTGAGCTCGAGAGCCTGCTCGGCGGTCTCGGCGAGGGCGACCTCGAAGTGGCGCGCCTGCAGCACGGAACGCAGCGCGCGTCTGATCTGCTCCTCGTCATCGACGACGAGCACGCTGTAGGCTCGTTCCGGTGTGCCCATGGCTCTCCTACGCCCCAGCGATCGTGTCACTCTCGGACGCCGCCTCACTCGCCGGCAGCATCACTACAAAACGCGCGCCGTGCGGGATGGCGTCCTCGACCCAGATACGCCCTCCGTGCATCCTTACGATCTCGTCGGCGATGGTGAGCCCAAGACCGGTGCCCGCCGGAGCCAACGTGGAGGCACTACCCCGATAGAACTTGCCGAACACGGCTGTGCGCTCCGCAGCGGGCACTCCCGGACCGCTGTCCTCGACCGTGATGCGCACATCGTCGGATACGTGCCGCGCGGTGACAACGACCGGAGCGTCACTCGGAGAGTACGCGAGAGCGTTCTCCACGATATTGGAGAGTGCCCTCGCGAGCTGCGCGAAGTCCACGCTGACGAGGGGAAGGTCCTCGTCGAGGTCGAACCGTACCCGCTGCTTCGAACCCGGCGCGAGTCGCGCCAGCACGGTGCCGAGGACGTCACCGATGTCGTGCTGTTCGTGTGACGGGCGCCATGCGTCCGATTCCAGTCGCGACAGGTCGAGCAGATCGCCGATCGAGCTGTCGAGGCGCGCCAGATCGTTCGCCACCGCGGCCAGCTCTTGGCGAACGCGCTCGGAACCGCACCCCTCGCCCTCGTCCAGCAAGCCTGTGACCCGGGCGACCGCGGCCGCCAAAGGCGTCTTGAGCTCGTGGGACACGGAGGACACCAGCGTCGACTTGAGCTGATCTGCCTCGCCGAGTGCCTCGGCGCGCGCAGCCTCTCCCTCAAGCCGCTGGCGCTCGAACGAAGACGCCGCCAGGCTCGCCACCGCAGCCAGCAGCCCCGGTGGCCCGACGTCGACGTTGGATTCCCCGGGTCTGACGTGCAGGACGCCCTCAACGCTGTGCGAGGTCTGGAGCGGCAGATAGACGCCATCGGCGGACTTGCCAGGCAGGGCCTCAGCCGGACCGACCGAAGCAGGCAGCTCCTCGTACGCGGAGCGCTCCGAAAGCACGAGACCCACCGCCTTGTTCGACGCGACCACCCAAGCGACGAACGCGGCCTCGTCGACCGCATCCCCAGCGTCTCCGGAGACGGCCAGGCATTCGGCGGCCTGTCCGTCCCGCCCCGCGGCGTACAGCGATGCCCCACTCGCGCCAAGCACCGCGGTCAGCTGACCCACGATGTACTCCGACGCGGCTGTGACCGACTGCTCGGACGTCATTCGAAACGCCACGCGGTTGAGGAGCTCGAGCTCGGACTGCCTCCGCAGCGCGGCCTGCTCACGCTCTCGTAGAAGCGCTGTCTGCTGACCTGCCACGAGTGCGATGATCAGGAACACGATGAGCCCGATCCACTCGATCGCCGACTCGACCGAAAGCCGGTAGTAGGGCTCGACGAAGATGAGGTCCAGTGCGATGAACGCGGCGACCGCGCTCGCAGCCGAGACACGCACGCCCCAGAGCCGCGCCACTCCGATGATCACGGGCACGTAGAGCAACGTTATCGCCGCCGCCGGCAAGTAGGCGCGCAATGGAAGCGCCGCGAGAGTCGTCAGAAGAACCGCACCAAGTGCGGCCGGGTACCCATGACCGGTTTCGACAAGACGTCGCCACTTCACCCGCACCGGGCTCCTGACACGGTTCCGCGCTCGGACTCGAGATCGTCAGACAGGCTATCGGTCAATCCCGATCTCCCCTGCCCGCGACCTCGGTCTCGATCAGGGAGTGAATCTGACTCGCTGCGGAAACCGCAACGTCCACGCCCCACATGGGCGTGAACAGCCACTCGTTCTTGGGGTGATTCGTGCGCGCGAACACGTGCGGAACGTTGTAGACGGACTTGGCGAGATAGCAGATCACGAGGTTGTCCTCGTCGTCGCCGGTCAGCGCCGCGATGAGATCGGTGTGCAGCGCGCCGGCCCGCTCGAGAACCGTCGGCTCGCAACCGTCGCCCCGAACGACACTGATGCCGGGAACGCGCGCACCAAGGTGTTCGGCAAGGTCAGGCCGCTGCTCGATGACGGTCAGGTCGTGGTTGTGGCGAAGCTTCTCGGCCAGGTAGATCCCCGACTTGCCCGCACCGACGATGATGATCTTCATCGGCCACCTCCCATCCCCAGCATCTGCTCCAGCCTGGGGACGCACTCGCGAAGGGCGTTGATGTACACCACGTCGCCCGCTTCGAACTCCATCCGGACCGATGGCAGAAGCCCCGCGTGGCCTCGTAGCACGGCAACCACGTGGATCTCCCCAGGCACCTCGAGTGACGTGACGCGCTTACCGACGTACTGCTCGGGCACGACGGCCTCGAGCATCTCGAGCTCGGCATTGCCGTACTGATACACGCTGTGCAGCTCGGGATGGAGGATCATGTCGAGGAGCCGCGCGCTTGCCCATACCACGCTGGCCACCGTCGGAATGCCAAGGCCCCGGTAGATCTCGGCGCGCTGCGGGCCATAGATGCGGGCAACTACACGAGGCACCCGGTAGTGCTCCTTCGCGATGCGAGCCGAGAGGATGTTGCTGTTGTCGCCCGCGGTCACAGCGGCGAAGACGTCCGCCCTCTCGATGCCCGCCTCCTCGAGGATGTCCTTGTCGAAGACCTGGCCGACCAGTTGCGCGCCGATCATCTCGGCGTCTGCGTCCTCGAAGGCGAGGTGACTGCGGTCGATGACGGCCACGGTGTGGCCCGCCTCCTCGAGCTCGTGAGCGAGGAACCTCCCCACACGCCCGTAGCCGCCGATGACGACGTGCATCCGCTGCATCTGCATCACCACGCTTCAACTTTGCGCGCGCTCGCGCGACCTCTAGCCATGACTCGCCGGCGGCGAGTCACCCGGATGTGGTCAACCTAGAGTATGCCCACAGGCGTCCTAGACCTCGGGCCGACGATCCCCCGCGCCCGGCGGAGTAGACGGCACCTCTCCGACCTCGATCCCCAGCTCGCACGCCGGCGTCTGCTCGGGATGCTTGGGGAAGACCACTCGGAGCAGGTACGCGAGTGACTGGATCAGCGCCAGCGGCGTACACACCGCGACGACGGCTGCGAAGATCCGCGGCATGACATCGAGCTGGGCGACGCCGAGCATCACGAGGTAGAGCCCCTGCAGACACGAGTAGAACAGCAGCCACGGGCGCTCGTCCGGCCCGCAGCGAACCAGCCGGCGGATCGAGTCGACGACCACGAAGACGGCAAGTCCGATGGCCAGGAACATCACGGCCATCAGGAAGATCCACACCGGCCCGCCGAGGCGGTCTGAGTGCACTAGCCGACGACCTCCTCGAGGCGCTTGGCGATGGTCGTGAAGAAAGCCTGGCCGTCGACTCCCCCGAGCAGCGGGTCCACCACTCGTTCGGGATGGGGCATCAGTCCGAACACGTTCCCTCGTTCGTTGCAGATGCCCGCGATGTCGTCGAGCGCACCGTTCGGCGCGCTACCCTCCGCCTGCCTGGTCCCGTCGGGTTCGCAGTAGCGCAGCACGACCTGACCGTTCGCGTTGAGGCGCTCGAGGGTCTCGGCGTCACAGGTGTAGTTGCCCTCGTTGTGGTTGATCGGGATGCGGACGACCGTGCCCGGTGCGAGGTCGAGCCACTTGCAGCTGCTCTCCTCGACCCGCAGCGGCACTTCCTTGCAGATGAACTTGAGTCCACGGTTGCGCAAGAGCGCACCGGGAAGCATGTGGGCCTCGGTGAGTATCTGGAAGCCGTTGCAGATGCCGATGACCGGACCCCCCGCGTCGGCGAAGCGCTTCACCTCGCTCATCACCGGGCTGAACCGCGCGACCGCGCCCGTGCGTATGTAGTCGCCGTAGGAGAAGCCACCGGGCAGCACGATCGCATCGAAGCCGGTGAGGTGGGTGTCGCCGTGCCACACGTACTCGGCCTCGTGGCCGAGGAGGTTCGCCGCATGAACGACGTCCTGCTCGCAGTTGCTGCCGGGGAAGACAACGACGCCGAAGCGCATGCGCTAGGCCTCCTCGATCGTTTCGATGCGGTAGTCCTCGATGACCGGGTTGGCGAGAAGCTTGTCGCACATCTCCCGGACGGTCTCGAGTGGCGCATCGGCCGAGAGCCGTATGAACTTGCCGATCTTCACGTCCTCGACACCCTCGTACCCGAGGTTCTGAAGCGCCCGCAGCGCCGTCGCGCCAGGCGGGTCGAAGATGCC
>CAYHCN010000159.1:0-5111 GCA_964354945.1 uncultured Eubacteriales bacterium | reverse complement strand
CCTACTCGGCGCAGTGGTCTGCCGCAGGCACGGCGACCGGGAGTCACACGGTCTCGGCGACTGCCTACGACGTCTGGGACAACAAGACGACTGTGAGCAGCCAGTTCTGGGTCGGGCCCGCGCCCGACACCACGCCCCCGTCCGTGGTGATAACGTCCCCCTCGGCGGGCTCGCCGGTCTCCGGGCAGGTGACGCTCGGCGCAACAGCGGCGGATGACGCGTCCGGCGTATCTCGCGTGGAATTCCGGGTCGACGGCGTGTCAGTCGGGTCCGACTTCAGCGCACCCTACTCGGGGACGTGGGACTCCGCGGCGGCCGCGGTGGGTTCGCACGCCATCGAAGCGCGTGCCTACGACGTTGCGGGGAACTCGACCGCGACGACGATCCAGGTAACGAAGAGCGGGTCGGCGGGCGGGACCTTCACGAACGACTTCGCTCTCGGACAGCCGCTCGATGTCGTCAACCTCGGAATCGACTGGTCGGGCGGGGGCTCCGCCGTGGTCACGGGCGGCAGGTTGGCGCTCAACACGGTTTCGCATGCTGACTCGGCAATCTGCTACTTCCAGAGATCACTGAACAAGTCCCAGGCGAACAGCTACGTCACCAGATTCAGGCTGAACTCCCTCAATGATGGCGGAGCCCTCGGCCTGCTTGACCTCCACAACGGGGCATCGCGGCCGAGTGGCACGGCGAACGGGTACCTGTCCGCCAATCTCGTGAGAGTCGGAGCCACGTACGGGCTGCAGATCTCGCGGACGGGCACAGCGGGCTCTGTCGCCCACTACAACTTCGCGAATGCCACATGGGGTGCCGCGGCCTCGAAGTTCTCGCTGCAGCCGGGCGTGACCTACGTCGTCAAGTTCGAGACGAACGCAAGTGGACAGTTCCGCTACGTCGTATGCAACCAGGCAGGAAACGCCCTGGTCAACGGGACCACGGTGTGGACCTCCCTCTCGACCGTGTACAACGACGCGGCCAACAACTACTGGCCCTACATTGGCGACGCGAAGCCCACTTCCGCCGGCAGCCTCGACGTGTTCGCCATCTCGGGACCAGGGAGTAGCGCACCTCCAGCTGACGCCACGGCGCCGACCGTTGCGGTCACTGCTCCGGCCAACGGCGCCGCCGTCACAGGGTCGGTGCCGATCACGGTTGCTGCCTCGGACAGTGGCTCAGGGATGTCCAGAGTGGAGTTCAGAGTCGACGGAGTGCTACTGGGCACCTCGTATGGCCCCACGTACACTCTCACCTGGGACTCCTCAGGCGCGGCCTTCGGCACGCACACCATCAGTGCGAAGGGCTTCGACGTGGCAGGCAACTCGTCTTCGACGAGCGTGCAGGTGACGAAGCCCGTCCCACCCGATGCTACGCCGCCAGCGGTCGCGATCGCGTCACCAGGCGATGGCGCATCGGTCTCAGGTTCCGTGCTCGTGGCCGCGTCAGCGACGGATGCCGAGACTGGGCTCTCCCGCGTCGAGTTCAGTGTGGACGGCGATCTGGTTTCGACTGCCTACGCATCGCCGTACTCTTTCGTCTGGGACGCGACCGTGATCCCCGCGGGCGCTCACTCGATTCGAGCGGTCGCCTATGACCTGGCGGGGAACTCGGCAATCACTTCGATCGGGGTTGTGGTCATCGACGTCACCGCCCCATCTGTGTCATTCGCCTCACCCGTGAACGGCGCGACCGTCGCGGGCGTCACCACACTCACAGTGAATGCCTCCGATGCCGGCTCACCCATCGAGAGCGTCGCCTTCTACGCAGATGGCACCCCGATCGGGTTCGATCTCGTCGCCCCGTACTTCACGACCTGGGATGCGACGGGGCTGTCCGGGTCGCACACGATCTCCGCGGTTGCGCGGGATACGGCTGGGAACGCAGCAACGTCGACGATCGCGGTCACCGTTCCAGCGCCCGACACCACCCCGCCGTACGTGAGCATCGTCACCCCGAGCGAAGGCGCGACGGTAGCGGGCACCGTCTACATCGGAGCAAGTGCGGGGGACGTCGGTTCGGGCATGTCCCGAGTCGAGTTCCGAGTCGACGGCGTGCTTGTCGGCACGTCGTATCAGCACATGTATGTGGCGTCGTGGGACTCGTCGGGCGCCGCCTACGGCCCGCATCTTGTCGAAGCCACCGCCTACGATCTCGTGGGCAACTCGGCTAGTCACTCGGTGACCGTGTACGTGCCTGACACGACGGTCCCGACTGTCGGGATCACCGCGCCGGCCGATGGCGCCGTAGTCTCGGGAACCGTGTCCATCAGCGCAGACGCGACGGACGCCGAGGCTGGTGTTGCTCGGGTCGAGTTTGCCGTTGACGGGACCCCGCTGGGCTCGGATACCACTGCGCCATACACCACGACGTGGGACGCGTCTTCCGCTTCGGCGGGAGGTCACACGCTGACCGCGACCGCGTTCGACGTCACCGGGAACTCACGGACAGCAACGATCACGGTGAACGTGCCTGACACGGTGGCGCCGACCGTCTCGATCACGAACCCTGCGGACGGCTCGACGGTCTCAGGGCCCGTCCTGATCTCGGCGAGCGCGGTGGATGCCGGCACCGGAGTAGAGCGTATCGAGTTCACGGTCGACGACGTTCCGCTGTCGACGTCCTACGGCACTCCCTACACCGCCTTGTGGGACACGACCTCAGCGTTGGGAGGAACTCACAGCATACGGGCTGTGGCGTACGACGGGGCCGGCAACTCGGCGACGTCAACCGTTACGGTCAACCTCAACGTGCCCGATCAGACCGCCCCTGCGGTGAGCATCACCTCGCCGCAAGACGGCGCGAACGTCACAGGTCTCGTGAGTATCGAAGCCTCGGCCTCCGACCTCGAGTCCGGAGTCGCGCGCGTCGAGTTCAGAGTCGACGGCACCGCCGTCGACAGCGACGCGAGCGCTCCGTACTCGACGACCTGGGACGCGAGCTCCGCGACTCCGGGCAGCCACACGATCCAGGCGACGGCGTTCGATCTGGAGGGCAACTCGGCTTCCGCCAGTATTGGCGTCGTCGTTCCTGACACGGTCGCGCCGGCCGTAAGCATCACCTCGCCCTCGAACGGCGCTGTCGTCTCCGGCTCCGTCGCCATCGCGGCGGCGGCCTCTGACGCCGGTTCGGGCGTCGCTCGCATCGAGTTCGCTGTCGACGGTGCTGAGCTCAGCACAGATGCGGCCGCTCCCTACACCGCAACCTGGGACACTTCTGAGGCCAGCCCGGGGGCGCACACCCTCACGGCTCGTGCCTTCGACGCCGCGGGGAACTCCGCTGAGGCGAGCGTGTCGGTGACCGTTCCAGCACCCGACCTGACCGCGCCGACCGTGAGCATCACAGCCCCCGCCGACGGAGCGGTCGTCTCCGGCTCGGTCGCGTTCACCGCTGCCGCCTTCGACACCGAGTCTGGCGTTTCGCGGGTTGAGTTCAGGGTCGACGGGAGCCTCGTCGGCTCGGACGGCAGCTCGCCGTTCGGCGCGGACTGGAATGCAGCTGCGGCATCGCTCGGCAGCCATGCGGTCCTTGCCACCGCGTACGACAACGCAGGCAACGCCGCATCGGCCTCGATCTCCGTCACGGTGGTCGACGTCACGCCGCCGACGGTCAGCATCACGACGCCCGTCAACGGCGCGACCGTCGCGAGTTCGGTCATCATCGCCGCGACTGCGGCCGATAGCGGGTCCGGCGTCGGTGGAATCCAGTTCCGCGTCGACGGGACACTCGTCTTCTCCGACACGACCGCGCCATACTCGACGGTTTGGGACGCGACTGGAGCGAGCGTGGGCGCACATACGATCACCGCGCGCGCCTACGACCTGGCGGGCAACGCCACGACGGCGACGATCTCGGTCAACATCGCGCCGCCCCCATCGAGCGGTCCGTTCACGAACGACTTCGCCCTCGGCCAGACCCTGGATGCGGCACATCTCGGTACGGATCTTCTGGGCGCGGGCACTGTCACGATGACGGGTGCTTCAATGATCCTGAGCACGCCCACGAATGCCGACTCGGCGCTCTGCTACTTCCGCAACGCACTCGTCAAGAACGACGCGAACTCGTATGCGGTGAAGCTCAAGCTCACGAGCATGAGCGATGGCGGGTCGCTCGGCGTGCTCGACCTACACACTGGGGCGACTCGTCCGAGCGGCACCGCGACCCGCCACCTGTCGGCAAGCATCGTGAAGGTCGGATCCATACACGGCTTCCAGCTCATGAGGGTCGGTACCGACGGCGCCACGAGGTACTACAACTTCGCGAATGCCACGTGGGGCGCGACCGCCACGAGGTTCAGCATGCAGCCGAACGTGACCTACGTCGTGAAGTTCGAGACAAACACAGCCGGGCAGTTCCGCTATGTCGTGTGCGGCCAATCGGGCACGCCGCTGGTGAACGGCACCACGCTGTGGACGAACTTCTCGACGGTCTACGGCGATGCCACCAACACGTACTGGCCATACATCGGCGATGCCTACGCTGCGGGCTTCGGCACGCTGGAGGTGTACTCGATCACGGGGCGCTAGTGGCCGGCATCGTTCGGTTACTAGCCTCTGCCGCCGGCGCCGCCTAGGGGGCTGACGCCGTACTCGGGCGAACCGTTACCGTACGCGCGTTCCACGCAGCGTCGAGGGTGGGATACTCAGCCTAGGGACGCGAAAGGGTTCGCGCCGGCACGCGTTTCCTCTGACCCTCCGCATAGGGGTGGTCTTCCGCAAAGGCGGGGACCTGCGAGCATAGGGGATGAGACGTTATGAATCACGCCCGGCTGTCCGCGGCGGCTGCGCTTCTCGCGCTGTTCGCGGTCTTCTTCATTGTGCCCGGCATCGCTGCCGGAGCCACGTTCAACAACGATTTCACGCTGGGCCAGACGTTGGATACAGCCAATCTGGCGACCAGCGCAACCGGCGGAGGTGTTGCCGCGGTCTCGGCGGGCAGGCTCTCGCTCAGCACGCCGGTGAATGCTGATTCCGCCGTCTGCTACTTCCAGGGGCCGGTCGTGAAGAACCAGGCCGCCGCGTACGCGACCCGCTTCCGGATCGTGACGCTCAACGACGGGGGCCCCTTGGGGGTTCTCGACATGCACGCAGGGGCTTCTCCGCCGGCCTCCACATCAA
>CAYHCN010000158.1:0-5111 GCA_964354945.1 uncultured Eubacteriales bacterium | reverse complement strand
CGCGCCCTATGCTCCTGCGCTGTCGACTGCCTTGAAGCGGTAGCCGTAGCCCCGCACCGTTTCGACCAGCGAGGGGTCGACGCCGGCGGCTTCGAGCTTGTCGCGCAGCCGCTTGACGTGGGTGTCCACCGTCTTGGTCTCGACGAGGTACTCCCAGCCCCACGCTTCTCGCAGGAGCTGGTCTCGGGAAAGCACCTTGCCCGAATGCCGCATGAGACACGCGAGCAGTTCGAACTCGCGCGGGGTGAGGTCGATGGGCCGACCGTCTGCCGTGGCGGTGTGAGCGGCGTCGTCAACGACGATGCCCGCCATCTCGATGCGGTCGGACACCGTCCCGCCGTCGCGAGCCCCTGCGTGGCGCCTGCGGAGGAGCGCCTTGACCCGGGCCTGTAGCTCGCGGACGCCAAAGGGCTTGGCGAGGTAGTCGTCGCCGCCGATCTCGAGCCCGACGACCTTGTCGAGCTCGGTGTCACGAGCCGAGAGGAACAGCACGGGGATCTCGCTTTCCGCGCGCAAGCGGCGACACACCTCGTAGCCGTCGATGCCGGGGAGCATCACATCGAGCACCACGAGGTCGAACGGTTCACGCTTCGCAAGCGCGAGGGCCTCGTCGCCGTCGGAGGCCACCGCCACCTCGTAGCCTTCCTTCTTGAGGTTGTACGAGACGAACTCGGTGATCGAGGGCTCGTCGTCGACCACGAGGATGTGCGCCGGAGTCTCTGTCACGAGGGCCTCCCTCGGTGGGGAAATGTCAGGTGCGTGGCGCCATCACTTGCTCGGGTGGCCGCCGCGGCCGATGATAGCACCGCCTCCGACCTCGACTTCGGGGGCGTCACCGTGCTGTCATGCGGTGGCCACGCATCCGGTTCGCGGCTTCGCGCGCTCTGGGGAGGGACCCATGCTGCTCGCCGTCGACGTAGGCAATACCCAGACAGTGATAGGCCTGTTCGACGCCGAGGAACTCGTCGGGCACTGGCGCATGTCGACCGACGCCTCGCTGACCGCCGATGAGCTGCGTCTCAAAGTGTCCGGACTGCTGGTCATGGACGGGCACAAGTGGGACGACATCCGCGTCGTCGTGCTCGCGTCCGTAGTGCCACGGCTGACGCTCGCGTGGGAGGAGCTCTCGCGCGCCGCGAACGGCCGCGATCCGATGGTCGTGGGTCCCGGCCTCAAGACCTCGATGCCCATCCGCTACGACAACCCCCAGGAAGTCGGCGCCGACCGCGTCGTCAACGGTATCGCGGCCTACGAACGCTACAGCGGATCGGTGCTCGTCGTCGACTTCGGTACCGCGACCACCATCGACGTGATCGCCGAGGACGGCGGGTATCTCGGTGGAATCATCGCGCCAGGGGTGGAGACGAGCGCCGAGGCCCTGTTCTCCAAGGCGGCGCGGCTGTCGAAGGTCGACCTCGAACCGCCGGCGAAGGTGATCGGGACCAACACCCGCGCCAGCGTCCAGTCAGGACTGCTGCTGGGCGAGGCAGCGATGATCGACGGCCTCGTCAGGCGCGTGTGGGATGAGCTCGGGACGCAGACGCCGGTCGTGGCGACCGGCGGTCTCGCCTCGCTCATGGCCCCGCTGTGCGAGACCATCTCGGATGTCGACGAGGACCTCACTCTGCGTGGGCTTCGCATCCTGTGGGAGCGCAACCGGTAGGTGCTCGCGTTACACTCCTGTGTACGTTCTCGTACACGTTCTTCTTCCGCGCAGGAGTGCCGCCGATTGATGGCGCGCTGACCAGCGGTTTTAGGGGGCTCAAGCGGCGTGCGGCTGTATCGCATCGGTGACAAGGTCGTGAGCGCCGAACGCGTTCACGAGGAGATCACAGACATCCTTCAGGACCGTGAGGCGGGGGCGACCCAGGAAGAGGTCGCTCGGCAGCATGGCGTTCAGCGGTCTTTCGTCTCGTTCCTCGAGAGTCTCGGCGAAGTGCGCCGAGGCGCCCGCATCGGGGTCGTCGGCTTCCCCATCGCGAACTGCGATGAGGTCCGCGCAGCGGCGGAGGGACATGCCGTCGATTTCGTGCTCGTGCTGTCCCAGTCGGAGCGGGAATCCATCGAGGCGGGAAGCAGCGCGAGCATCTTCAACATGCTGCTCGACACGCTGGCCGACCTGAGGGACTTCGACGTCGTCGTGCTACTCGCGAGCGACTGGCGCATCAAGACCATCGAGAAGATCCTCGGCACCGAGGTCGTCAGCATCAACCTGGGGCCGTCGCCCCTGCGCGTCGACGTCGAGGTCGACATCGCCGAGCTCGACCACGTCCTCGACTCGATCATGAGCACGCCGGCCACCCACAAGGGTCGCGTAGGCACGGCGCTCCGCGAGGCGGCCGACCTGGCGGGGAGGTGGGTCCCGTCAAGGAAGTCGTAAGCGTCTCCATAGGCTCGTCGAAGCGAGACCACGAGGTCGAGCTCGAGCTGCTCGGCGACCGCTTTCGAATCCGCCGGGAGGGGACCGACGGCGACCTCGAGAAGGCCGCCGCTCGCTTCGCGGAGCTGGATGGCAAGGTCGACGCGTTCGGCATGGGCGGCATCGACATGTACCTGCGCGCGAACGGACGCAAGTACTTCTTCCGAGACGCCAAGAAGCTCACCACGGGCATCTCGCGTACGCCGATCGTCGACGGTAGCGGCCTCAAGGGCCCGGTCGAGGGCTCCACGATCGACTACCTGCAGCGGGAGTGCGGCCTCGAACTCGCCGGCAAGAAGGTCCTCATGACCTCGGCGGTCGATCGGTGGGGGATGGCCGAAGCACTCCAGGGCGCGGGTACCGAGCAGGTCTTTGGCGACCTCCAGTACGCCATCGACGTCCCCGTGATCATCAAGCGGTGGGGGAGCTTGAAGGTGCTCGTGCGCGTACTCACGCCGATCGTCGCCCAGCTGCCGTTCTCACTGCTCTACCCGACCGGCTCGGAGCAGGACAAGGCTCCCAAGGTCAACCCGCGCATGGAGGCCCTCTACGGGTGGGCGGACGTGATCGCCGGCGACTGGCAGTACGTGAAGAAGTTCATGCCCGCCGACATGTCGGGCAAGTGGATCATTACCAACACCACGACGGCCGAAGACGTCGAGCTCGCACGGACTCGCGGGGTCGAGCTGATGGTGACCTCCACACCCCGGCTGAACGGGCGCACTTTCGGCACCAACGTGATCGAGGCGACGATGGTCGCCCTCGACGGGGCATCGGGAGAGCTGTCGCCGGGGCGCTACCGCGAGCTCCTCGACAGTGTCGGCTTCAAGCCCGACGTGCAGTGGCTCCAGCGCCGCGGAACAGACGCATCCTAGACTCCGGCTGAGCCCCAGTTCGCGCGCCTCGAAGCGACCGTGGCCATCCTCATCGCGGCAGCCCGCGTGACCTTCGGTTCTCGGCATCGGTCTTGCTCCTGTCGCCGTGAACGGGGTCGTGCGTTGCGAAGTGGCTCTACAGGCCCTCTCGATGGTACGATTCAGCTGTTCAGGCAAGCAGCCGAAAGCGGTGCGTCGTCGCGCAAGTATCTCAGCGCGTTTCCCGCGTTCGGCCTCCACACGGGTGAACCGTGTTGCAGAGGAGTGATCGCGAAAGTGAACAAGCGCGCGCGGAACCGTCTCATCGGCGTCACTGTCATCGTCCTGCTCATCATCGGCGTGGTGCTCGTCACGACGGCGCAGGACACTGGTGCGTACTCGAAGTCGGTGGATGACGTCCTCAAGGACCAGACCCTCGTGGGCAAGCGGGTGCGTGTCTCCGGTTCGGTCGTTCCCGGCTCGTGGGACAAGGGCTCGAACCCGATGAAGTTCGCCATCAGGGCCGAGAACGGCGGCCAGGGTGGCGTGATCAAGGTGTCGTACAAGGGCGCTGCGCCGAACACCTTCGGTGACGGGGTCGTGGCCATCGTGACCGGCACACTCGAACCTGGCGGCCAGATCGAGTCGAGCGACATGATCACCAAGTGTCCGTCGAAGTACGAGTCCGCGACCGGCGCCATGACGGTGGCCAACCTCGTGGCCGACAAGGATATGGGCATCACCTTCACCAAGGTCACCGGCTACGTCGTCCCGGACTCGCTCGTTGCTCCCGGTTCCGGTGAGCGTTTCAAGATGTCCGACAAGCCCGACGGGTCCGGCGTGACCGTGTCTGTGGCCTATGCGGGCGCAGTTCCCGACGGCATGACCGCGGGCAAGAAGATCGTCGTCAGCGGCAAGCCCAACAAAGACGGCACCTTTGCGGCGACCGAGGTAGCGGTCGACGCCGCAGCGAAGTAGCATATCGACGGTTGCGGCGGCCGTGACCCGGCCGCCGTTTTCCGCTGTCCGGCTTGTTCTTGATGGGAGCATGTGAATGACGAGCTTCGGTAACCTCCTCCTCGCACTGGGCCTCGCTGGAGCTGTGGCTTCGATCGCGGCGCTTCTGTGGGGCGATCGCCTCGGGCAGAAGGACGGGGAGAAGGCGACGAACGTCGGCTACCTCATCACGTTCGCTGTGGCCATCCTGTTGACGATCTCGCTCGGCATCTTGCTCGTTGCGTTCTTCCGCAACGATTTCGCGTTCCAATACGTCGCCGAGAACCACAGCACCGACGTCTCCAGCCTCGCGTGGCTCTACAAGATCTCCGCGCTGTGGGCCGGTCGGGAAGGTTCGCTGCTCCTGTGGGCGTGGATGCTTTCGCTGTTCGGCTCGTGGTTCGCCTACAAGCGTCTCGACGTGACCGACCGGCTCTCGAACATGGGGCTCATGGTCGTGAATGTGGTCCAGGCCCTGTTCTTCGCGGCGATGTTGTTCTCGAGCCCCAACAACCCCTTTAAGGCCTCTCCCGCCGAGTGGCTCGGGCCCAACGGCCAGCTGCTCATCAACGCGGCTATGAACCCGCTGCTCCAGCACTGGGCGATGATCCTCCACCCGCCGACGCTATTCATCGGCTATGCGGGCATGGTCTTGCCGTTCGCACTCGCGGTCGCTGCGATCATCACCAACGATGGTTCGCGCGACTGGGTCGACCTCATTGGCCGCGAGACGGTGTTCGCGTGGCTGTTCCTGGGCATGGGAATCGGGCTCGGCGCGGTGTGGGCCTACGTGGTCCTCGGCTGGGGCGGCTACTGGGCGTGGGACCCGGTCGAGAACGCCT
>CAYHCN010000157.1:0-5117 GCA_964354945.1 uncultured Eubacteriales bacterium | reverse complement strand
TCGTCGTCTGAAGGCGTCGCGCTGACAGGCGCTGTCATCGCGATCTTGCGGCCGCCTGGCGGGCTCACCGTGACCGGAGCCGTCATCTCGATGCGACCGGACTCCCGGTTGTTCCCGAAGATGTAGTCGGCAAGCGCGTTGAAGCCGGCGTTGGCGGCCTCCCCGTAGCCGGAAGCCGCAACGTGGACGTTCGCAGTCACGTACCCCTCGTAGCGCCGAAGCTCGAAGGGGCCGTCGTGCCGGAGGACTTCGTACGTCGGCGTCTCGACTGCCATCGGGCCCGCCACCTACTCCACCGTCGCCCGCAGGTACTTCGCGAGCGTCTCGTGAATGTCCCATGACCCCTCGGTAGGGACCGTGAGGATCGTGACGTTCTTTCGCTCCTGGTGCATCTTGCGAACCTTCTCGATAGCGGCCTCGTTGTGTGCCAGCTCGAGCAGGTAGCGCTCGCGAAAACCCTCGTACTTCCGCGGATTGCGTCGCATCCAGTCCCGGAGATTGGTGCTCGGGTACAGCCCCCTCATCCAGTCTGCGCCGGCAGCCTTGCCCTTCTGCAGGCCCCGGGGCCACTCCGGCTCGATGATGATTCGGTAGCCGTCATCCGATCGCTTCGGGTCGAACGCGGACTTGGTGCGAATCACGTTCAGGACTCCTTCGGGCCGAGGCGGAGAGACGACAGTAGCAGTCCTACCCGTTTGAGGGACAAGACATGTTGCTAGCCGCACCCGAGGACCGCCGAGCTGCCAAAACTGGCGCGGGTCCCAAAGTGATATTGAGATTTCTCATTCACTACTTGATTTTCTTCATTCGATGGGGTATACACACTCACGTAAGTGAACGAGATGAGGGAATCCGATGACCAACGACTGGCACGAATTGACGGACTTGATAGGCGATCGGCACTTCACCGTGACCGAGGTGCGGCTCGATACGGGCATCTCGGTAGAAGGTGACTTCGACCTGCCGCCTCTGGCCCGTCTTCGGTATGAGGACCAAGTGTTCGTCAGTGAGTTCGTCCGCAGCCACGGCTCGATCAAGGACATGGAGAAGGCGTTCGGGATCAGCTACCCGACGGTCAAGAACCGCCTGAATCGGATCGTCGACCAGCTGCAGCTGGTCGAGATTGAGATCGAGGCCTCCCCCGATCGGGAAGACGTTCTTGGGCAACTCGAGCGCGGTGAGATCTCTGCGGACGAAGCGGCAGAAAGGCTACGGAGATGAACGTGCCTCCCACGATCCTCGATCTGCGCATCGACTCACCCGAGCGTCAGCGGCCCCTCCACCTGTGGCTCCCGCTGTTCCTGCTATGGCCGCTGGCGCTCGCACTCGGCGTTCTCGCCCTAGTGCTGACGCTGCTCGTGGACGTCGTGCTGTTCCTCATCGGGCGGCGCTATCACCACTACACCGTCCTGCTCGCAAGTTCGTTCGCGGCGCTCACGGAAACCCGCGGAATGGTCGTCCGCTTCAACGACGGAAGGTCGGCCGTCGACATGACGGTCCTGTGAGAGAGGGTGTCGACGATGAGTGAAGATCGCAGCCGAATCCTGAACATGCTGGCCGAGGGCAAGATAACCGCCGAGGAAGCCGAGCGCCTGCTCGACGCGCTCGACGCTCGAACCGGGGCAGCCGCTGCTCCAGCGGAGCCCGCAATCAAGGGTGACCCCGCACCGCTGATCGCGGCTCTGCCCAAGTACCTTTACGTGAAGGTCCTCTCGACCGACGGCGACACCGTTGACGTGAAGGTCCCTATCGCACTGGTGCGTTCGGGTCTTAAGCTCACCTCGCTGATACCGCCGCAGGCAATGGACCAGCTCAACGAGTCCATGTCGGAGCACGGCATGTCGATCGACTTCTCCAATCTCAAGCCCGAGGACATTGACGAGCTTGTCGAGGCGTTGCGCGAGATGGAGATCAACGTCGACTCAAAGGACGGCGACACCGTGCGGGTGTATTGCGCCTAGCGGCTCTCGGCCCCGGGAGACTCCGCGGCCCCCGCTCCCCAACTGGGAGTCGGGGGCCGCGTTCTTGTCTGCCGGATGCATACCAGACAGGCCGCTGTAGGGGGGAAATCCGCCGTGCACACATGCCGAGCATGCGGGGAAGAGAGCCCGGACCGAGCCCGTTTCTGCGCGTTCTGCGGAGCCCGGTTCGAGACAGCCGCTCCCGTGCCCGAAGCTCGCCGCACGGTGACGATCCTCTTCTGCGACGTCGTGGGGTCAACGGCGCTTGGGGAGCGAAGCGACCCCGAGACGGTCCGGCGAGTCCTGACCAGGGTCTTCGACATGGCCCGCCCCGTGATCGAGAAGCACGGCGGGGTGGTGGAGAAGTTCATCGGCGACGCCGTGATGGCGGTGTTCGGCCTCCCCGTGGCGCACGAGGATGACGCGCTCCGAGCGATTCGGGCTGCGGAGGAGATCGTCGGCCGACTGGAGGCTCTCGACCGCGAGTTCGAGCGTCAGTGGGGTGTCGCGATCCAGCTTCGAACCGGCATCAACACCGGTGAGGTGGCAACCGGGGATCCGGTCGCGGACGAGATATTCGCGACCGGGGACGCGGTCAACGTTGCTGCACGGCTCGAGCAGGCGGCGGAACCGATGGCCATCGTGATCGGCGAGCGAACGCGCGAGCTGACGCGCGGTTCGGTCCGAGTGGAGCCGCTGGAGCCGCTCCGGCTCAAAGGCAAGAGCGAGCCGGTGCCCGCGTTCAAGGTGCTGGGCGTCTCCAGCCTTGCTCGGGAAACGCCAGCCGCGCCGCTCGAAGGGCGCGAGCGTGAGTGCGGCTTGCTGCAGTCGGCATTCCGAGACGCGACGGCAAGCCAAGAGTGCCGTGTCGTCACTGTCCTCGGCGAGGCGGGCGTCGGCAAGACCCGCCTCGTGACCGAGTTCGTCGGGACGCTGCCGAAAGGGACGACGGTTCTGCGTGGGGGGTGCCTCTGCTACGGGGAGGCGGCGTCGTACTGGCCGCTCCAGCGCGCCATCCGGGAGTTCTTCGGCCTCGGCGATCTCGTGGAGGACGCCGCGTTGCGAAGGATAGCTTCCGTGATGGAAAGAGCTCCGGACGACGATGAGGTGACGCGGGCGGTGGCGGACCTCACCGGCGTGCGCGAGTCGGTTGTGCCCGACCAGCAGGTGCGCTGGGCGGTTCGCCGCTTCGCCGAGCGACTCTCGGCCCAGGCGCCGCTCGTCCTGTTCATCGACGACCTGCAGTGGGCGCAACCGGCCCTGCTGGATCTCGTCGGATACCTGCGCCAGCGCGCACGGACGTCCGGCATGTTGATTCTCTGCACCGCAAGACCCCAGTTCGCCGAGCAGCACCCGGACTGGGCACGGGGCGAGAGCCTGGTCGTGCCGCTGTCGCCGCTGCCGGAAGCCGCGTGCGAGGCGGTTATCGCCGCGCTTCTCGACAACGAAAGGGTGTCCGACACCCTGGTCAGGCACGTCACACGGGTCACCAAAGGCAACCCGCTGTTCGTAGAAGAGGTCGTTGCGCAGCTCGTACGCGACGAGGCCCTCGAACATGCAGCGACAGGCTGGACGCTGCGCGGGGACGTGGGCGCGCTGCCCGTTCCGTCTTCGCTGCAGTCGGTCCTTGACGCCCGCCTCGACGCGCTGGACCAGGCGGAGCGAGAGGTTCTCGAGCGGGCGTCAATCATCGGCGAGGTGTTCTACGAAGCGGCGCTGGAGACGCTCCTACCTCCCGAGCGTTCCGGGAACACGCAGCTGCTCCTTCGGGGGCTTGCCAAGGGCGGTCTCATCCAGCCGACAACGACGGACCTCGCCGGTGAGACGGCATTCAAGTTCCATCACGTGCTGCTGCGCGATGTCGCCGAGCTTCGTCTCCGCAAGTCGGACAGCGCCTACCTACACGAGCGATTCGCACAGTGGCTCGAAGCGCGAAGCGGCGCGGCGCCCGAACTCGCCGAGATCATCGGATTCCACCTCGAACAGGCCTACCGCCAGCTCTCCGAATTGGGGCCGATCGACGAGCGCGGCGCCGACATAGGCAGGCGGGCGGCGGAGTTCCTGGCCCTTTCGGCTCGACGCTTGTGGGATCGCGCCAACGACATGGCAGCGGGGGCGCTCTTCGAGCGAGCCGCCCGGCTGCTTCCGCCGGACTCGATACAGCGCGCAAGGCTCCTGGCCAATGCGGGAAAGCCGTACGCCCAGCAAGACGAGGATGCGGCTCAGCGTGTGGCGAGCGAGATCAGGAGAATCGGCGACATCTCCGGGGACGCCCCGATGAGTGTGTTCGGCGAAATGCTCGACCTGGACGCCCAGGCCGTTGGTTCACCGGTTGACGGGGTCGGAATGCGCTCGCTGGAGTGCGCACGCAGAGCCATGGCCGTGTTCGCGCATGCGGATGACCCGCACAACGAATGTTGGGTCTACCTGGTGGCATCCGCCACCGCTGAGAGCCTGGGGATGGCAGGCGTGGCGACCGGCTACGGCGAGCGGGCGGTGGAGATCGCGGCACGCATCGGGCTGCCCCGCGAGTACGCGATGGGAACGATGTTCGCCATCGGACACTACGTCCCGGAAGGCCAGACGGTTGCGGAAAGGATCGCCCGTGCCGAGCTCGGATTGGCAGAAAACCCCGGGAACAAGATTGCGGAGGCGCTCATCTCGGGCCAGCTGGGATTGAGCTTGGCGCGAGCCGCACGCTTCGAGGAAGCCGAAGGCCGGCTGGACCATGCGATGGCTATGGCCAACGAGCTGGGATCGGACTCGCTGATGGCGGCACTCGTGCAAGCCAGAGCCGGGGCATGCATGTACGCGGGCGACTGGGATGCAGCTGAAGCGTGGAACCGACGGATGGTCGAGGAAGTCGGCGGGCTTGAGGGGTTCTTGTCCAACCGATTGCGGAACTCGGCGCCGTCGACGCAGAAACGGGGCGCTGGAACCAGGCGCTGGAGATGGCGAGACTCGCGCGCAGCCTGACCGAGGTCGACGACATATACCCTGTCACAGTGGCAGCGTGCACCGAGGCGCTCTCGGCCGCGCACCACGGCGAAGTAGAAGATGCCCTGAAGACGCTGGATGAAGCCGTAGCGGGGCTGAAGAACCTCGACATGCCCGAGCTGGTCGAACTGCGCGACCGTCTGGCGCGCGAGTGGAACC
>CAYHCN010000156.1:0-5120 GCA_964354945.1 uncultured Eubacteriales bacterium | reverse complement strand
GTGTACACCCGCCGAGGAATCGCCAGCCGCACCAGTTCGCGCGGGCCGGCGGTCTCTTCGCCGGTTCCGGGATCCCTGCGTCCGAACATGAGGGTTCCGATCTCACACGCCCGAACCCCACCGAGGAGGTACAGCGCGATGGACACCGCGACGCCGGGCAGCTGCGTGGGCTCGAGATGGGCCGCGAAGCGCTTCGCATCGAGGTAGATCGCGTGACCTCCTGCCGGCCACAGGAGCGGCACGCCGGCATCGCGAAGATGCTGCCCGATGTAGCGCGTCGAGGCGATCCGATAGTTCAGGTAGTCCTCGTCTACCGCCTCCTGCATCCCGATTGCGAGCGCCTCCAGGTCGCGGCCCGATAGCCCGCCGTAGGTAGGGAATCCCTCGGTGAGGATGAGCAGGCTCTGGGCTTCTCGGCGAAGGTCGACATCGCGGGTGGCAAGGAAGCCCCCCATGTTCACGATGGCGTCCTTCTTCGCGCTCATCGTGCAGCCCTCGGCGAGGTCGCACATCTCGCGGACTATCTCGCGCACGCTCGCGTTCTGGTAGCCGGGCTCGCGCATCTTGATGAAGTAGGCGTTCTCGGTGATCCGGCATGCGTCGAGGTACAGCGGCTTGCCGAACTCGCGGCACACGTCCGCGACCTCGCGCATGTTGCCGAGAGACACGGGCTGACCGCCGCCGGAGTTGTTGGTGACGGTGATCATGACGAGCGGTATCCGCTCCGGCCCGTACTCCGCGAACGCCCGGCGCAACCCGGCGACGTCCATGTCGCCCTTGAAGGGGTAGTCCGAGTCCATGTCCGCGAGCTCGGGGGAGGGGAGGTCGAGCGCGATCGCGCCGCGGTACTCGACGTTCGCACGCGTAGTGTCGAAGTGGCTGTTGTTGGGAACGACGTCGCCCTCCTTGCACGTGACCGAGAACAGGATCCGCTCGGCGGCGCGGCCCTGGTGGGTAGGGATCACGTATTCGAAGCCGGTGACGTCGTGGACCGAGTCGTGGAAGTGGTAGTACGACGGGCTGCCGGCGTAGGACTCGTCGCCGCGCATGACTCCGCCCCACTGGTTAGCGCTCATGGCGCCAGTCCCGCTGTCGGTCAGCAGATCGATAATCACGTCCTCGGAGTGCAGCGCGAAGATGTTGTATCCGGCCGCCCGGATCATCTCGGCTCGCTGCTCGGGCGTCGTCATCTTGATCTGCTCGACGACCTTGATGCGGAACGGCTCGATGATGGTCTTGAACATGGCGCCTCCCGGTGCCTTGTCTGCGGCGCTCGATCTGAAGTAGCGCGCGCGTGCCGAGACGGAGGATAGCCGAAGCCGCATGCTGGGCGGGTTGTTGTCCTTGCGTGAACCCGCGTCGCGCCCGGACTAGTTCGGGTACCTAAGGACTGAAGGGGGGCAGGCGCGCCCCTCGTAGTGGTGCGCGTTCGCATGGACTCGTCGCCCCAGGGAGACATCGTCTATCACGGCCCGGCCGTCTCGGGCGAGCGCAAGAGCGTATCGGTGCTGTTCTCCGACCTCTCCGGCTACACGGCGCTCGCCGAGCGGGTCGACCCCGAGCAAGTACAGGGGCTGCTGTCGCAGCTGCTTGGTGAGGCGGCTCAGGTCGTCGCCGAGTACGAGGGGCACATCGAACGATTCCTGGGCGACGCCGTCATGGCCGTCTTCGGCATTCCGCGGGTCCACGAGGACGATGCCGTCCGCGCAATCCTGGCGGCGCAGGAGATCGAGCGACGCGCCGAGCGGATCGCCGTGTCCGGCATCGATGGCGCGAGGACCCCGCTCCAGATGCACAGCGCGATTGCCACGGGTTTCGTCGTGCATGGCGACCTGGGACCCCAAGAGGGCGGACAGACCGTCCTTGGTGACACCGTCAACATCGCGGCGAGGTTGACCGGTCACGCGGGTCCCGGCGAGATCGTCGTTGGCGAGGCCACGTATGAGCTGACCTGCGGGCACTTCGATTTCGAGAACCTGGGGCCGATCGCAATCCGTGGTCGGGCAGAGCCGGTGGTCGTGTACCGAGTTCTAGGAGCACGCTCGGACCCGGTCTCCGTCCGGCGCACGACGGGTCTGTGCTCCGACTTCATCGGTCGACGCCGAGAGCTCATCCGTTTGCACGCCGCCGTCGGCGCGGTGCTCGACGGCCAGCCCGAGACGGTATCCATCGTTGCCGGCCCGGGAGTCGGAAAGAGCCGGCTCGTCGACGAGTTCAAGCGCAGCATCGGGACCTTGGGCCTCGAGTGGCGCGTCGCCCAGTGCCACCAGCACTCGCAGCACGTACCGTACGCAGCCCTGAAGGACTTCCTGGCCCGCGTGTGGGAGGTCGGGGACCAGCCTCCGCCGTCGCGGATCCGTGAGGCCCTCGAGGAACACGTGCGTCCGTCAGCCTCCGAGGAGGCTGTCGCCCGGCTCGGGAGGTTGTGGGGTCTCGAGCATCCGATGCTCAGCGGCGTCGATCCCGAAGCGTGGCGCAGCGGACTCCTCGACGACGTGCTTGCGCTGTTGCAGGGGCTCGCCAGCAAGGGGCCTTCGGTCATGCTGCTCGAAGACATCCACTGGGCCGATCGGCAGTCGCTCGAAGTCCTCGCGTACGTACTGCGCAACGGCCAGACCCCCGTCCTCACCGTGTGCACTTCACGGAGCTTCGCCGCGTTGGAGTCGCTCGCGCCGTTTCTCGGCGAATCAGCCGACGGGATCATACGGCTCTTCGACCTCGGCCCCGACGAGTCGGTGCGAATGTGCCAGTCGATGCTCGGCTGCGGGGAGCTTCCCGAGCCGCTCGAACGTTTCGTCCGCGCCGAGCTGGGCGGCAACCCCTTCTACATCGAAGAGATGATCAACTCGCTCGTGTCCAACCACGTGCTGGTACGAGACGGCGACTGCTGGCGGATCGCCGAGGAGCTGACGAGCGTCGGGGTGCCTGTGACGGTGACCGAGGTCGTCGAGGCCCGGGTCGACCGACTCGCACCGCACACGAAGCGAATCGCGCAGGAGGCGTCCCTCATCGGGCGCGTGTTCTCGCCGGTGGTGCTGCGTCACGCGAGCATCCATCCCGACGAGGTCGACGCCGCGCTCAGAGAGCTGGTCGAGACCAACCTCGTCCGGTCCCCGAGAGAGGAAGGGGAAGGGGACGAGGGCGACTGGAGGTTCTGGCACGGTCTGGTTCAGGAGACGATCTCTCTGGGGCTGCTCTCGGAGGAACGAGCCGAGATCCACGAGCGGATAGGGCATGCCCTCGAGGTTACGTACGAGGGGCAGGAGTCTGAGGCCGCAGAAATCATCGCCGAGCACTACCGGCTCGGTCGCTCACCCGCGCGCGCCATTCCGCATCTGATCGCCGCTGCGGAGTCCTGCCTCGAGCGCTACGCGGTGGAGGAAGCGGACGTCCGCTACCGACAGGCGTACGAGATCTGCCAGAAGCATCACGCACCGGGGAACGGGTCGTGCTCCGAGCTCATCAGCCTGCTCTGCGGGTGGGCCCGTGTCGGCTTCTACATGGGCGATTGCCTCGCACTCGAAGAACGTCTCGGCAAGCACTACGAGGATGCCATGGCGTCGGGCGATGTCAGGCTGAAGGCGACCTACGAGTTCTGGTACGGGAACACGCTGTGGCATCGACAGCGACTTCGGGAGGCAGAACGGCACCTGTGCAACGCGCTTCAGCTGGCCGGACCGCCGCTGAACGATGAGAGCCTCATGGCACTCGCTAATGCCGAGCTGGCGTACACGTATTCGGATCTCGCGCAGCTGGACGAGGCCAAGGATCACGCCGACGAGGCGTGCCGTCTGGCTGTGGTGTGCCGTGAGGACTACTTCATTTGGCAGGCCGCGTTCGGCTCCCAGGCGTACCTCGGGTGGGCCCTCGGGGAGCCACAGCGGGCATCGCGCGCATCATCCCGCCTGCTCGAGCACGCCGAGCAGTACGGGAACATCCGGTGCCTTGCATTCGGCCACTGGGCGATGGCACTCGCGAATCTCGTCGACGGCGACTTGCGCGGTGCCCTTGACGAGGACCAGAAGGCGCTCAGCGTCTCCGCTGACCCGTGGCTGCTGCAGCACCCGAAGATCTTCATGGCGATCTGCCTCGTCAAGGCCGGCGAGTACCCCGAGGCGCGAGAGCTGCTCGAGGACCTGATCGCGTACGCGGATGCACACGGTGCCACGACCCTTGAGGTACCGGCGCGTGGCCTTCTCGGTGCATCGCTGTGCGCTCTCGGCGAGGCCGACGAAGGAATCCTGATGCTCGAGGAGTGCGAGCGAAGGCTGGGTACCGACGAGCGCACGTGGGCACAGCTCGTCGCGGTCTACATGCTGGGCCAGCTGCACGCGCTCGTTGCCCGGGGAGACGCCGGCCGAGACCTGCGGACGATCGTCCGCAACCCCCGTTTCGTGTTCGGGCACGCCATCCGGGCTCGACACCTCGCGGAAGACTACCTCCACCGTGCCATTGAGGCAGGCGAGAGAATCGGCTCGCCGGGGCTGGCTGCGGACAGCTGGCTCGCGCTCGCCGAGCTCAATGCCTCCACGCATCGGGGGGACGAAGCCACCCGATGCTACGACGAAGCGTTGCGCGCCTACGCCGCGTGCGGCGCTCTGGGCCTGTGCTCGCGAGTGGCCGAAACGCGCAACCAGCTGGCATCGGTCACCTAGGCTGGGCCCCCTTCAAACCGAGAGCCCCAATCGATTGTATCTTGACACTGACAAGTTGACAGTGTAAAGATAGCCGTGACGCGCAGGCATCCAGAAGGGAGCGCGCCATGGCAGACAATCTCCACGTGGTGTTCGGTACCGGTCCGGTGGGCAGCTGGATCGCGCACACCCTCACTCAGCAAGGTGCGAACGTTCGCGCCGTGAACCGCTCGGGCAGGCGGCCCGCGCTCATGCCGTCCTCGGTCGAGGTCGTGGCCACCGACGTCAGCGACGAAAGCCAGGCGATCGCGGCGGCACAGGGGGCGTCGGTCGTGTACCAGGCGCTCAATCCCGAGTACCACCAGTGGCACGCGCTCTTCCCAGGGCTCCAGCGCGGTGCGCTTGCCGGGGCCAAGGCAGCCGGCGCCCGGTACGTCTCGATCGACAACCTCTACATGTACGACTCCTCGGAGGGCCCCATCAGCG
>CAYHCN010000155.1:0-5137 GCA_964354945.1 uncultured Eubacteriales bacterium | reverse complement strand
CCGAGTAGCCCGCGTCGGAGCATCGGTGCGACTGACTTAGAATGGGGAGGCGCACACCGCCTCCCCATTTCGTTTTCCCGAGAGGATCTTCGTGGACGTTCGGCTGCTCTACCACACGCCCGACCCCGAGCGCGCCATCGCGGCTGCCGCGAGGCTGTGCTACGCACCCGTCGGCGCCGCCGAGCTTCTCGAGACGATGGCAGATGACGCCGTCCGCCGAGTTCTCAAGACGATCATCACGAGCGGTCACACGTCGACGCTCGAGCATGCGAGTTACACGTTCGCCATCGACGGCGTATCCAGGGCCATGACGCACCAGCTGGTCCGCCATCGCCTCGCGAGCTACAACCAGCAGTCGCAGCGCTACGTGAGCTATGCCGAGGATCCTTCGTTCATCGTTCCACCCGATATCGACGCAGATCCCGAGCGCAGGCAGGTCTTCTTGCAGGCGTGCGCGGACGCGTTTCTGGCCTATCGCCAGATGATTGAGTCGGGCGTAGCGCCCGAGGACGCCCGCTACCTGCTTCCCAATGCTATGGAGACGAAGATCGTCGTCACCATGAACGTCAGAGAACTGCTGCACTTCTTCGAGCTGAGATGCTGCAAGCGTGCCCAGTGGGAGATCCGCCAGGTCGCGTTGCGCATGCTCGAGCTTGCCGAGCCGACCGCTCCCTACATCTTCATGGACGCGGGAGCTTCATGTCGGCGAGGTCCCTGCCGAGAAGGCAAGATGACGTGTGGTGACCCCTACCCGAAGGCGCCCAAACGTGACTGACGAAACAAGCGTGGCCGGAACCGTCGAGCGCGTCGAGCCCGTCGTGCACACCCACATCGGGGGTCAGGCGGTCATCGAGGGTGTGATGATGCGCGGCAAGTACAACTGGGCGGTCGCCGTTCGCACGCCCGGTGGCGGGATCCACTGCGAGTCGCACGACCTGGCGACTGCACCGCACCGCCGTCCGTGGCTCGCCAAGCCCATCGTTCGCGGCGTGGTGGCGCTCTACGACACCATCTCGCTCGCGATGAAAGCGATCGGCATCTCGGCGAGCTACTCCGGTGAGAGCGAGGAAGAGCAGCTCACGGACCGCGAGGTCGGGTTCGTGATGGTGTTCGGCGTCTTGCTGGCCATCGGCCTGTTCATCGTGCTGCCCTACATCGCGACGAACCTGCTCGTCGGCAGGCTTCAGGACCAGCCGTTCAAGTGGAATCTCGTCGACGGCATCCTTCGGCTGCTCGTGCTGTTCGGCTACATCTTCCTCATCTCGAGGATGAAGGACGTGAAGCGGCTCTTCGCGTACCACGGTGCCGAGCACAAGACGATCCACGCCTTCGAGCATCACGTCCCGCTCGAGGCCGACGACGTGCAGCAGTTCGGCACCGCGCACGTGCGCTGCGGCACGTCGTTCCTTCTGATGGTCATGGTCGTGGCGCTGATCGTGTATCTCTTCGTACCTTTCCGGTTGATCCTCGCCAACCTCGGCGTGACCAACCCGCTCGCCATGACCACACTGACGCTGCTGATCCGCATCTTGCTCCTCCCCGTGATTGCCGGACTCGCCTACGAGGTGATCCGGTACGCGGGCAAGCACGAGGACACGGGCCTGGTGAAGGTGCTGCTCTGGCCGGGCATGCAGCTGCAGCGGATGACGACCTCCGAGCCAGACGAGTCGATGGTCGAGGTGGCCATCGCCGCCGTGAAGCCGATCATCGCCCGCGAGCGGGCGGAGGCCGCGGGAACCTACGTCGAGGGCATGAGCCTCGGTTGCGGTGAGGACGAAGGTACCGAAGGCCAAGCCCCCGAGGATGCTGCCGCGGCCGCCGTGGCGCGCGACATTGCAGACGAACGAGACGACATCGTGGGAGTCATCGATGCGTGAGAAGCTCGAACAGATACTGACGACGTACGAGGACCTGACGGCGAAGCTGTCGGACCCGACGGTCCTCTCGGATCAGAAGACCTACGCCAAGCTCGCCAAGGAGCACCGCGCGCAGACGGCACTCGCCGACAAGGCGAAAGCGTACCTTGCCGCGCTGGACGCCCTCGAGGAAGCCAAGGAAATGCTGCGCTCGGAGAGCGATCCCGAGATGCGCGAGATGGCTGCCGACGAGGCCCGCGAGATCGAGGCGACGTTGCCGGCGATGGAGGATGAGCTGAAGCTCATGCTCCTGCCCAGCGACCCGAACGACGAGAAGGACACCATCGTTGAGATCCGGGCGGGAGCTGGCGGCGACGAGGCTGCCATCTTCGCGGGCGAGCTGTACCGCATGTACGTGCGCTACGCCGAGGGGCAGCGCTGGAAGGTCGAGGAGATCGACTCGAGCGAGTCGGAGGGCGGCGGCGTGAAAGAAGTCTCCTTCCGCATCAAGGGCGATCACGTGTACTCGAAGCTCAAGTTCGAGTCCGGCGTGCATCGCGTGCAGCGGGTGCCGGTGACGGAGTCCCAAGGCCGCATCCACACCTCGACCGCGACCGTCGCCGTGCTGCCTGAGGCCGACGATGTCGAGATTGAGATCAATCAGAACGACCTGCGTATCGACGTGTACCGGTCGAGCGGTCCGGGCGGGCAGTCGGTCAATACGACCGACTCGGCGGTTCGGATCACACACCTGCCGACGGGGCTCGTCGTGCAGTCCCAGAACCAGAAGAGCCAGCTGCAGAACAAGGACGCAGCGATGCGCGTGCTCCGCGCCCGCCTCCACGAGATGGAGATCGAGCGCCAGCAGGCCGAGCTCGGGGCACAGCGCAGAAGCCAGATCGGCTCGGGCGATCGGTCGGAGAAGATTCGGACGTACAACTTCCCGCAGGACCGCCTGACCGACCACCGTATCGGCCTCACCGTCCACAACCTGCCGGGGATCATGGCCGGCGATATCGAGGCCATCATCGAGGCGCTTGCCGCCGCCGACCGGGCCGAGCGGCTCGCGGCAGCAGTGTAGGGTCACCATCCCGCGGTCTCGAGGCGGGCAGAACCGCCTGGCATGGGAAGGTGTCTTCAGCCCTAACGTTCATAGGAGCGATCGCTCCCATGGATGTTAGGGTTTCGGACGGTCGGTTTCTTGGCTCATTCCTTGGCTCACTTCGCTCGGGCTACAGTGGGGGCATATGAGCGACACGACCTGGACCGTCAAAGCCGCGCTCGACTGGACGCGCACCTACCTCGCCGAGAAGGACGACCCGCAGCCTCGGCTGAGTGCGGAGTGGTTGCTCTCGGCGGCGACCGGGTTGTCCCGCGTCGAGCTGTACGCCTTCCACGACCGGCCCTTGACCCCGGAGGAACGCGCCTCGCTCCGGGAGTCGGTGCGTCGCCGGGGGGCGGGCGAGCCGCTGCAGTACATCTCGGGGGAGATGGCCTTTCGCCACGTCGTCGTCAAGGTGAAGCCGGGGGTCCTCATTCCGCGTCCCGAGACCGAGGTCCTCATCGACGCAGCCGCGCCTGCGATCGAGGCGGCGGTCGCCGAGCGCGGTGGGGCGCTCGTGGTCGACCTGTGCACCGGTTCCGGCTGCGTCGCGCTCTCGATCGCGCAGGAGTTCCCCGCCGCACGAGTATGGGCGACCGACGTCTCGCCGCTTGCGGTCGATGTCGCGCTCGCCAACAGCCTGCGCCTCGCGGTCGCCGAACACCTTCACGTCGTGGAAGGCGACCTGTTCGTGCCGCTGCCGCAGGAGCTGCGGGGGACCGTCGACGTCGTCATCGCGAACCCGCCGTACATCCCCTCGGCGGACCTGCCGACGCTGCCCCCTGAGGTCCTCGGCTACGAACCCGGGCTTGCGCTCGACGGCGGTCCCGACGGACTGGCCGTGGCGCGCCGCATCTGGCGCGACGCGCTCGAGTGGCTCCGTCCGGGGGGTACGATCGCCCTCGAATTGGACACCAACAGGGTCCGCCACGCCGAAGCAGAAGTACTACAGTGGTACTCGGATGTGCAGGTGGTCCGGGATCTCACCGGCCGCGACCGTTTCCTGGTCGCACGAGTCCCGGACGGCAGGGGATAGAGGGCCTGACCAAAGGAGGCAGATCGCCATGTCCAAGGTCTATCGAGTCGATCCGGAGAACCCCAGCGCAGAAGTGATCAACCTCGCCGCCACGGTCCTTCGTGACGGCGGGATCATCGTCTTCCCGACCGAGACGGTCTACGGTCTCGGAGCGCTCGCAGACTCCAAGTTCGGCCCGCACGAGATCTTCGAGGTCAAGGTCCGCCCCGCCGATCAGCCCATCCCTCTGCTCGTCGAGACCGAGGACGCACTCGACACGTACGGCGTCGACGTCCCCGATTACGCTCACACACTCGCCAAGGCGTTCTGGCCCGGCGCCGTTACCCTCGTGGTCAAGGCTTCCGAGAAGGTGCCTCGCGACTTCCGCGCTCCAAACGGTACGATCGGCATCCGCAGCCCGAAGCACGAAGTCGTGATGGAGCTCATCCAGGCGGCGGGCGGCCCGATCTTCGCCACCTCCGCCAATACCCACGGCAATCCGGCACCCGGCACCTTCGAAGAGGTGGAACCGCGGATCATCTCGCATGCGGACGTCGCGCTCGACGGCGGCGAGACCGAGCATCAGCAGGCATCGACGGTTGTGGACTGCACCGGCAGCGAGCCGGCGATCATACGTGAGGGCGCGGTCAGCGCCGACGAGATCATCGGAGCAGCGGTGGTCTCGTAGCGAGCGTCCGGTCTAGGGTGCCGACGCGTCCGGTGCGGGGTTGAACAGCACGTCGGGGGCCTTGCCTTTGACTCGCACGCCCTCGGCCGTGATCTCGGCGCTTTCCACGGTGAGGCCCGGTGCAGCAGCGAGGAACTCGTTGAGGTAGCCGAAGGCAGCGTCGACAGCCTGTCGAGCGCGCTCGCCGCCGACCCCGAAGCCCTCGACCGACACGCCGATCTGGCCCTGCGGCACGATTTGGCCGTTCTCGAAGCCGGCGGGTCCCGCGAGCTCGGCCGAGTAGCCGGAGCCGTTGATGACCGCACTGCCGGAAAGGGCCGCCTGGCCGGCCGAGGGGAAGCGGACGCTCACCTCACTCAGCGTCACGGCCTGGCCGCTGGGCGCGTAGCGGTACACGTTCACGAGGGCCGTGATCTCCTCAGCGGTGAACGTCGCCTCGAAGTCGTGCTGGCCAGCGGCCCTGAGGCCAGTGATGT
>CAYHCN010000154.1:0-5181 GCA_964354945.1 uncultured Eubacteriales bacterium | reverse complement strand
TTGAAGTACGACTCGGCGGCCCAGTAGGGCCACTTCTTGTCGAGCCACTTGGTGATCATGAAGTCCACCTGCTTGCCACCCGCAGCTGCGTTGATCATCACGTCGAGGGTCGTGATGTCGGGCACGAAGTACGGCGATTGGATGAGCACGCGATCGCGCGCTCCCGCAATCGCGGCCTGATACGCGCGTGTCGCGGCGTTCCATCGATCGTCGTAGCCCTGGTGAACGGTCTGGACCATGATGTCGCCGAGCGGCAGGTCGGGGTCGGGGTAGTACTCCGGCTTGAACAGGTCCTCTTGGTAGACCTCGTACCACCGCATGTCGAACAGCTTCTCAAGATCGGCTACGCCGAGCCCCGTCATCCGAAGGCCGGTGTCGCGCCACGCCGGGAAGCGCTTTCCTCCGTCGATGTACTCCTGACCCACGTTGAACCCGCCGGTGTGCCCGATCTCGGCGTCGATCACTGTGATCTTGCGATGGTTGCGGTAGTTGAGGCGGGCGAGCCCGGTGACGTCGCTGCCCACGAGCGCCCCCGCTTCGCGCAGCTCGTTGAGCTCGCTCTTCGAGTACTGGATGTTGCCGACGTAGTCGTTCAGGATGCGGACCTCGACGCCCGCCGAGAGCCGGTCCATGAGCGCCTCGGTGATCCGCGCGGTGAGCTCGTCGCGCTTCCAGATGAAGTACTGCATGTGGACGAACCGCTCTGCGCCCCGAATGTCGGCGATGAGTCGGTCGAAGTACTCGGCGCCCGAGCCGTACACCTCACACGTGCGCACGGGCAGGATCGGCGCGCCGGTCTTGCGCTCCACGAGTTGGGCGATCGCCGTCGGGTAGCCTGGGTTCATGCCAGCCTCGAACGCCGAGACCTTCTCGGCAGCAGGCGCGTAGACCGCCGGCATGAAGGCGCCGACGAGACGCTTCGTCTCGCGGGTCGTCTTCGACCTCTGCGTGATCGCGGGCCAGTTCCTGCCGAGGAAGAAGTACAGCACGAGGCCGACGAACGGCAGCGCGAACAGAACGAGCAGCCACGCGACGGCGGCGGTCGGCTCGCGGTCCTCGGAGACGATGAGGAGCGCCACGCCGACCCAGTAGATCACGATGGCGATGTCGAGGATGGCCCAGGCGGTGGCTGACAACGAGACCTCCAAGCGAGCGTCGGGCGGTGGGCGTCAGTTCATGTGGCCGAGCTCAGCAGGGCGTCGCCACCGCGGCGCCTGCTCGATGTTGCCACTCGTGCCTCCCCGGTTCCTTCAGGTCCACGCTTCGTCGGCGGTGAAGTTCACTGTAAGCCACGCCTGCGGCCAGCGCGCGTCGAGTGCGTCGGCGATCTGGCTGCGAATCTCGTCGAGTGCACGCGCCGTCCCGATGTCGCGATCCGGCTCCATCAGGAGGTTCACTTCGATGAATCTCCCCCGCCCCACCTTAGCAACGTAGCTCGTGTAGCCGAGAAACCCGTGCTCAGCGACGATCGCGTCCAAGGCCGCTCGGACGCTCGCATCGAGCTCGGCGGGTGCCATGAGCAGAACCTCGGACACGGCGTGCTTCAGCGTGCCGACGGGCAGGGCGACGAACGCGAGGCTCAGGACTGCGAGGACTGCCGGGTCAACGTATGGCGCGAGATACGCATATGTCGATCGCTGGAGCGCCCATGCCACCACGAACGCGACGAGGAGAGCGGCGGACGCGGCACCGGTCATCAGCCAGCTCCTCAGATCGAGAGAGATGAACTCCGACTCGACCGTTCGGTTCGCTCGACGTTCGTACCACCACATACCGAATCCGAGCACGGCCGCTGCCGCCGAGTACCCGAGCGCCCATCCCAGCACCACCTCCGAGCCGCCGCTCAACAGACTCCCGACTGCGTTCACGAAGGCGTACAGGCACAGGAGCACGAGCATGCCCCCGTTGAAGGCTAGTGCCATCGGCTCGATGTGCCAGTAGCCGTACTGGAAGCGGCGGTCGGCTTCCCGCACGACCAGCCGAGCCACGAACAGCGCGATGACCGACATCGCCACATCGATGAAGGAGAACAGCCCGTCGAACACGATTGCCATCGAGCCTGCGAGCAGGCCGACGACCACACCGCCGACTGCGAGGGCGACGGTCAGTGCGGTCGACACGAGCAAGACGCGCTGTTCTCGGCGGGACTCAGTCACGGGCGGCCTGCGCGGAGCGGAGGCACTCGACGACTTGCGCCTGCACCTTCTTGGCGTCGGGGTGGGCGAAGAGCGAGACGTGGGTGGCCTTCTCCATCACAATGCGTCGCGCACCGGGCACAGTGGCTGCCGCGTAGTCGCTCTGCGACGGATCGACGTAGGTGTCCGCATCGCCGTTCACGACGAGCGTCGGGACCGTGATGATCATGACAGCGCCCCTCCTTCGCGATCGCCTGTCCGGACGGTCACGACCAAGGGCGGAAGTCGATCGGCGGACAGAGACATGTCCGGTCCGCCCGCGCGCGCAATAAGGCAGACCCCGCCCTAGAACACCGGCACCCAGAATACGACACGAGGCGTCGGCTCGGATGCTGATGAGGCTCGCCACGGAATCGACACGGGCGCGACTCCGAACCACTCCAAGAACTGGCAGACCGGTTCTCCTCGGCGTCTCCCAAGGCAAGTACATAGCAGACAAGCAGCCTCGCGGATCTAGCCGTGCTGCGCCACTGCCCAAAGCGCGAGGACGGCGAAGAACAGAACGACACCTATCCCTGCCGCGCCGAACACCTTCAGGATCTTCGTCATTTCAGTTCTCCTTGTCTTCGCCGAGTGAGTTCACCGTACGCTCCTCCAGTGGAGCGGAGAAGTCCCGGCTCCCCGAGACAGGGCATCTGAGCTGGTGGGCCATCGTGGATGGACTTCGAACGGCGTAGGTACTTCCCAAAGGCTACTTCGTGACCTTGAACTCCTTCACAACCCGGGTCATTCCTCGCGCGTTGACGGTGTTACCCGCCATCTTCTCGCCCATCTGGCCGTAGAGCTCGATTATCTCTCGGGGCTGCTCGGCATCGAATCTCCTCATAGAGGTCATCTGGAATGCGAGCCAGACCTGGATGTCTCCTTTGGGCATTACGCTGGTATCGACGTCGAAGGAGAACTTCCCATCCATCACTTTCGCGCCGCCTTCGTGGACCTCGTTGCCATCCGGGCTGGTGACTTTGTACACCACGAGGGCACCGTCCGGCACTGTGGCCGTGCCAGATACAGTGAGCGTGTCACCTCCCATGACACCGGAGGCGTCGAGCGACACCCTCGTACTTGGACGCTCAGCGCCGCGGTTGCCGCCGCACGAACCTAGGGTCAGGCCAAGAGCCACAAGTACAGCCCCGATCAGGAATCGACGCATTGGATACCACCCACTGCCTTCGCCACGTCGGACTACACGCTGACTCCACGGGGGCCCCGTGCATGCACTTCGGATCGCTCGTGGTGTCGCAGAAGTTGCTGGTGGGCCATCGTGGACGCACTTCGAACGGGCTACGCGGTTGCTTCCGCCCTCAACGGGCGAACGTAACTGCCGAGCCATGCGCCGAGAGAAACCGTGGCGACGTACATGAACTCGTAGACGACGATGAACACATCGAGCTGCCCGCCTGTAGAGATCGAGAAGATGGCGAGCAAGACGAGCGGAATGATCGTCGAGACCACGAGGGGGACGAAGATGCCGGTCGGAGCCTTCAGTGCACGGAGCACGCGAGCACCAGCGTAGGCCAGCACCAGGACGACGACCAGGCCGAGGACGCGATTCGCAAGGGCGGGTACCGGAAACGGCACTGCGTCGACAATCCTTCCCGTCACTCCTTCTGCAACGGCACCCGCACCAAAGAGCCAGATCGGCCATCCAACGAGAAGACCGAGCCACCAGCCTATTCCCACGCGATCGCGCATGTTGCCCCCCTGTTCGAGCCAGGTCCCGTCGACCAGCCGCGGTCGCTTTGACCCCATCCTGCACTCGATGCCTAGCCGAAAGCACCACCGGTCGGCGAGTCGCCGAGGCCTCGGGAGTTGCTGGTGGGCCATCGTGGACGCGCTTCGAACTGCCTAGTGGGGAAGCAGGAACTCGCCTGAAACGAAGATGGCGACAAGCACGAAAAGCAGAGTCGCGACACCCAACGCCACCAGATCGACCGTGGTGCGGTGATGCTTCACGAAGCTGGTCAGGTTCACCGTGAAGGCGGCGATGACAAGGAGGACGAGTCCGACCGAAGCGGGGGCGACGACCCAAGCCATCGCTGGCCCGCCGCCGCGACCGCCGGTCAGCAGCATCACGACGGGAAACATAGCCATCACCAACAGCAGCCAGATGGCTGCCCCTGCAGAGAGACCAATCGACCAGCGCTCAATGCCTACGCTCGAAGGGCGTCTGCCATCTCCCCCGGGTCGTGACATCTCGGCGGTGTTCATCCCGGACACCCCCTTCACTTCTATGTACCCTGGCCTGGGAGCTTGCCGCGGAAACAGAGGCCGGCGGGCAGACGCCGACAGGGCTTCTGAGCTGGTGGGCGATGAGGGATTTGAACCCCCGACTTCCTCCTTGTAAGGGAGGCACTCTCCCGCTGAGTTAATCGCCCATCTCGGCGTAGTGCCGCGCCGGCTAGCGTAGCGCATCGAGCCGAGCTGGCGTGAGATACAGCAGCCAGCTTCGCGTCAGTCGGCCAGTCCGCCTGATCCTGTTCGGCGAGACGTGCGCGGCGGTATCGGCTTTCGTGTGCCACGCGTAGTCGGGGCGCCACTCGACCCACGCCGACGGAATCCCCGCCCGCTCGAACGCCTCGTGGTCGCTCTGACCGTCCCGGGAGGTGTCGCGCTCGTAGCGGACCGGGTCCGCCGTGTAGGTGGACCAGCTCCGTATCGAGTTCACGCACGTGAGTTTCGTCCACTGGCAGCTGCGCACGGTGAACCGCGAGCCGTAGCCGACCATGTCGAGTGAGACCATCGATTGGATCCTGCTGCGCTGCGACCACGTCAGGCTTCTGACGTACTGCTTCGAGCCAAAGTGGTGGTCGGTCGGGCGCGGTCCGCCCGACTCCTCTCCGCCGAATGCGATGAACCTGATCTTCGGCGCGACGGGCGCCTTCGCACAGCAGCGAGCGAGTTCGAGCATCGTCGCGACACCCGAACCGTTGTCGTTGCCTCCCGGCGACGGGGCTTTCGAGTCGATGTGCGCCCCGACGACCACGAC
>CAYHCN010000153.1:0-5181 GCA_964354945.1 uncultured Eubacteriales bacterium | reverse complement strand
CGAGCTCCAGACCCGAGGCTCCTCTCCGGTTGCCCGCTTCATGAGCGCCAGCAGTGCCAGGCAGTCCTCGCGCCTTGCCGTGTCAGCAATCGCGCCGATGAACGCATCGGCACTCTCGTCGGTCCTGTGCGTCTTGATTCCACCCACTGGGGCCTCCATCGTGTCTAACGTCGTGGCACGTGAGCGGCGGCCCGGGCCTTCCCTCAGTCTAGCGCTGACGCCGGTCCGCTCGTTGCGCGTGCTCGATGGGTCTCGACTACGCGTCAAGGAACTGCAGGACCCGCCGGCTCACAGCTTCCGGCTGCACGGTGATGAGGCCGTGGCTTGCGTGCGGGAAGACAGCAGTCTCAATCCCTGGCGCAACGGATCTGATGCGTGACACCGCGGCCTCGACCGAGTACATCGTCTCGTCCTCACCAGCGGCATAGAGCACCGGCACCTCGATACCATTGAGCTCGTCGTCGCTGAACTTGCGGGGACCCATCAGACGACCGACGTGCGCGCGATCGAAGCACTGGAGCCCAAGGACTGTGTCGTCTACGTACTCGTCAAACCATGACTCGCGCGCCGCATCCGCCATGAGCCAGCGCAGGAGGGCGCCAACCGTTCGAGACGACGGTGCCATGGCTGCCGACATCGAAAGCGGCATGCCCTTGAGCCCCCTAAGCGAGCTCAGCAGGACCACGCCGCCAGGTGAAAGCAGCACCACCTTCGCCAAACGATTTGGCGCGTGAAGCGCATACTCCGCGGTCAGCCATCCGCCACGCGAGCAGCCGATCAAGTTGATGCCACCGGGGAGGTTCAGCGCATCAAACAGCCCGTCCAGCCAAGCCATGAAGTCCTCTGTGCTTCTGACAGGCCGAGTGCTCACGCTGCGCCCGAAGTCGACGACGTTGTCCACTGAGTGAGTGCGATATCGCTCAGAGAATGCGCGGATCATTGCAGGTGACCAGTTCAGGGAGTGCGCCCACGCTCCTGGCAGGAGGACGATGGGCGCACCTTCGCGGGGGCCACTGATCCGCACGAGCGTCTGGCCGCACTCGGTGGGGACATCCCGCGCCTCGGCTTCCACTGGCCACGACGCCGCCTGCGAGTCGTACCGAGCCAGATACCGCTCACGGGCCGTTTCGGAGCAAAACGGATGGCTCTCACGCATCGCGGAAGTCGACACAGCTGCCCCTCCCGGGTGAAACCCGCAGTCACGAAGCGGGCTCGCGGCGCACTGATCTCAGCGAACGCGGTTGCGCATCACAGGCGGCACGGCAGCGAGCGCTTCCGAGCCGAGTCTACCCGACGGGGCGTGGCGTCCGCGTGGATGCGCTTGTTCGGCAGGCCAGCCCCAGCTCGCTCAGCCAGGTCGTCTGAAGGGTCTTCTGGCATCCGTGCAGATCGTCTGGACAGCCCAGCGTCCGGTGAGCACTCCGGAAGGAAGACCTCCCCCCGGCCACAGCCACTGGCCGGCCATGACGAAGCCCGATAGTCCGGGCAGCGTGCGGGGCACGCCGCGGTCCCCCAGCAGCTTCGTGTTCTGGGGTGAGGGCAGCCAGCCCTCGTAGGACGCCCTCCAGTTGCCCGTGTAGCGCACGTACGTCATCGGCGTCGCGACATCGATGACCTCGACGCTCTCGCGAATGCCGGGGTAGGCACGGTCGACCAGATCGATCACGCGTGCCGCAACGTCACGCTTCTCGGTGTCGTAGGCATCGCGTCCCTGCGCCGCAAGCCGCTCCCAGTGCTCGAGATCGGCGAAGAAGACCGTCGTGACAACCGACTTGCCGGGGGGCGCCATCGACGGATCGTAGCAGTAGTGGTGCGTCCACACCGCCTCGACCGGCGCACCGGCGATGCGCGTGCCCTCGTCGAGCAGCAGGACCACCGACCAGGGTTCGGGGGACAGGTCTCGGTCCACACCGAGGGATACCTGGATCAGCGGCCGATACGGCTCGAGGCTCGCGTACAGCTCGCGGATGCGGTTGTCTGCGTACACGCCCCCAAGCATGTCGAAGATGGTGGTGTGTCCGTCCGCCGCGCTGATGACGTAGTCCGCCCGGTGCTCGGAGCCGTCTGTCAGACGGACTCCCACCGCGTGGTCGTTCTCGACGAGGATTCGCTCGACCCTGGAGCCGTACGAAACGTGTCCGCCAAGGTCGAGCAGGCGCCTCTCCAGCCTGCGTGCAAGCGAGAGCGAGCCGCCGACGACCCAGTTCGCATCTCCACTGTCACACCAGCCGAGCGTCCCGAGAAGGCCCATCGCAGAGATGCGCGGCTCGGTCATGCTGTAGGTGACGGCGCGCCGCAGGAATGGGTCGTAGAACAGGCGACCGAGATCCTCGATGGACATCAGCTGGTACTTGCGGGTCTTCAGAAGCGACGGCAGGGACGTGATGACCATCCTGAGCTTGTCTGTGAAGCGCATCATGTCCGGAGGCACATCGGGGACGTCGAGGCGTGATGCGGCCATGAAGCGAGCACCCCGAGTGAGTTCCATGATGCCCGAGCCATCAGATGGCCACTGTTCCAGCAACGAGGCCTCGAGACGATCGATGTCGGACCACAGCACCACTTCGTTGCCCACGAGGTCCCTGATGGAGCAAACCCTGTCGTGCGCGATGAGCTCAAGCTCGTCGGTGGCGCCGACCTCGTCCCACAAGGGTCGGAACTCAGAGTCCGGCTTCCCGCCGACGAACCAGTGGATGCATCCGTCGAAGACGTAGCCGCGCCGCTTCCACGAGGTGCACAGCCCGCCGGGCGAATCGTGCATCTCGAAGACCGTGGTATCCCAGCCGTTGGCCCGAGCGTAGATGCCCGAGGCCAGTCCGGCGATCCCTCCGCCAACCACGACCACGGAGCTGTCCGCCATGACTCCCCCAGTACGCCGCGAGGGTCTGCCGAACGTGTTGGGCATGAGCACGCGCACATACCCTCTTGGTCAGTCTACCTTCTGGCGTTCTGCTCGATGCCTTTGTTGCGCCGGTCCGGCACCGTGCTTGTCCGGCTGGAGCTCGGGATCTTCGCGGAACTCGTCTACCATCCGCCAGAACTCAGCCTCATATCGTTCAATCCGCTTCGCGTCGGGCTTGGAACTCAGCCAGGGCTTGCCCCTGCCAACGATGAGCACGTCCTTCTTCGTCCCGCCGTCGCGCAGGGGGGAATCCCGGAACGTCCACAGCGGCTCAAGCGATCTGGACTTCAGCGAGCTCGGCAATCGGGCTCGAAGCCACGCGACCTGAGCCGTGGTGAACTGGCTGGACGGAAACGCCAACGACTCCAGGTGCTGCAGCTTCGCGAGCGGCTGGATAAGGCCGTCCTCAATGCGCTTCGCGTCGAAGCTGAGGGATCTCAGCGACTCGAGCGACTGCAGCGGGCCGAGCGACTCGAAGACTGACTTCGCCCAAACCGCATTTCCGAACCTCAACTCCTCGAGTGACGCCGCCGAGGCCAGGTCGCTGAGATCGTGAAGCTTGGAGAAGTCCTCGAATTGCAGTCCGCGAAGATTGGGATTCCGCGACAGGTCCCACAAGCGCGTGGCTCGCTGATTCCAGTAGAAGGCAACGTGGGTGAGACCGGGCAGTTGCTCGAGGGCCGACAGATCCGCGATCCGGGGGCACTTCCAGAAGTGGATTCCGAGAAACTGACTGCCGTACTTGACCACGAGCGACTCGAACGTGTCCTGGTCCAAGCCGCTGATCGTGAGCTGGGTGGCGCGCGGCTTCTTCTCGATGGCCGACAGACTGTCGAGCGACAGCCGACCGCCGCCTATCTCCGGCAGCACGAGTTCCACTCGCCACGGACGCGGAATCCTGTACTCCCGAAGCAGCCCAGCGAGGTTCGAAGTGGGCCCGGAGCTCATTGCGCCTCTCATCATTCGGTCTGGCGTGTTGGGCATGACCCGCAAGCCGGCCACGCTTATGCTCCACGCCGATACTAGATCACACGGCCCGTTTGTCTGCGTCGATGCTCTTGTTGGACGGCGGTCACCTAGAAGCCGGTCCCCCCCGCCCTCAGCTGGGCATCCCGTCCGGACACGCCCCGGCTGTGAAGCTCAGAAGCTCTGCCACGTACTCCCTCGGATTGTAGAAGTGGATCATGTGCCCCGAGTGCATCCGGACGTATCGGAGCGCAGGGACGAGCTCGCGCATACGCGAGACGTCATCGTCGTCCGCCGATCCGACAAGCATCCCGTCTCCGCCCACCCGAAACCAGTCCGCATGCAGGAACATCGCCGGACAGCTGACACGACGCAGCGACTCGGCGTGGTCGAAGCCCCGACACGCGCTGCCATCGAGAAACGCGACGGAGAACTGAGGGTCGTAGGAGGTGAGCGATCGTACGATCAGTCGCATCGCGGGCGGGAAGAACGCGATGTCGACGGGCTCGCCGGGTTTCACAGCCTCGTGGACGCCCGCGACCCACCCGAGCGGCTCCATCAGCCACCTGGGAAGCGACCAGAGTCGCTGACCGTGTTCGACCGGGACTCTGAGACCGGCGAAGAAGCCGGCCAGATCACGTTTCCCGGGATCGGCTAGAGAGCGCGACACCTGCTCGAATACCTGGTAGACATAGCAATCGTCTCGCAGTCGAGGCCATTCGGAGCTGAACACGGGAGCGTCTTCCATCACGATGCCCGCGACGAGATCCGGCCTGTTCGCCGCGAGCCACAGGGCGATCAGCCCTCCCGAGGAGTTCCCCGAGACGATCGCAGGCGACTGCGCAACCTCATCGAGTAGGGCCGCTGCATCCTCGCCCATGGTCGGAAAGTCGTACTCTCCGGGCGTCCAGCTCGAGCCGCCATGACCGCGAACGTCCACGGTGATGACGTGGAAGTGCGGAGTCAGAAGAGGCAGGGCTCGCGCGTAGCTGTCCCAGGTCATCGCCTGCCCTGGGATGAGCACAAGCGTTGGCCCATGTCGCGGTCCCTCAACGTAGTGGATGGTGATGCCGTTTGCATGGAGCTCTCGATCATGGAATCCGAGACGGGAGAGTCTTCGCAGCAAGCCGACCTCACTTCAACAGCACTCCAGAACTGCCCGGATCGCGTTCCGTCCGTCCAACGTTGAGGCGCACAGCCCCCGCGCCTTCGGGCTTCCAGTCTACGACGCGCTCACCGCGTCAGGTGGATGCGCTCGTTAGCGCGGCGGGCACGGTGGAGACATACCGCTCAACCGTGATGGAAGGATCATC
>CAYHCN010000152.1:0-5213 GCA_964354945.1 uncultured Eubacteriales bacterium | reverse complement strand
GATCCCGGCGTCATGCGCGGCGCGGATCGTCCACTCGCCCTCGCCGGTGTGCCCGACGATGCCGGAAACGCCCTCGAGGTCGTCGCCGAACTCGTCGTAGGCGTCCTTCGCCCACCCCACGAGCCGCGATTCGATGACCGAGCCGTGCTGGTACACGTCGGCGATGGCGGCAAGATCGAGCGCGACGACTGGGCGCTCGCCCACCTGCATGCCCTCGTGCATGAGCGCGAACCCCTCGGCGATGGCCTGCATCATCCCGTACTCGATGCCGTTGTGGACCATCTTGACGAAGTGGCCCGCACCGCTCGGACCGAAGTACGCGTAGCCACCGGGCAGCGCAACATCGGCGAACATGCGCTCGAGCCGGTCGAACTGGTCGCGGTCCCCGCCGATCATCAGGCAGGCGCCGTTGCGCGCACCCGCGGGACCGCCGCTCGTGCCGCTATCGAGGTAGCGGATGCCCCGCTCGGCGAGCCGCTCGGCACGCGGCGCGTCGTCGGTGTAGTGAGAGTTGCCGCCGTCTATGAGCGCGTCGCCAGGCTCCATCAGATCGGCGAGACCGGGCTGGCCATCGTGTCCGAAGATGACCGCGTCGACCGTCGGACCCGCGGGCAGCATCACCCACACCGCGCGCGGAGCGGGCAGCGCGGCCACGAGGTCCGCGAGCGTAGCCGCCGGCTCGAGACCCTCGTCCGCCATGGCCTCGGCCACGGCGGTCGTCCGGTTGAAGCCCACCACCCGCCAGTTGTTGTCGATGAGGTTCCGGGCGAGGCCCGCGCCCATCTTGCCGAGCCCCACGACGCCGACCGAGCGCTGCCCGTCGCCCGCACGCGACTCGATCGCCGCGTGCGCCTCGTCGATGATGTCTGAGCTCCCCTGGGGGTAGAAGGCCAGCGGCACTGCGTCGTCATGCCACGCATCGCAGATGGGATCGATGAACCGCCACCCCGCCTCGACCTCTTCCGACGAGACGAATAGCGTCTGATCCCCAGCGAACGCGTCGTGCAACAGACGCCCGTACTCTTCGACGTACTGCGCCTTCTCGGTCTTCTCGTAGAGGAAGAACCGGAACGTGCGCTCTTCGGTCTCGGCGGTGAAGCCTGGCTTCTTCGCGTAGAAGACGATCTCGATCTGATCGCTGGGCTCGAGCGAGAACACGACGCGGTTGGTGACGTGCTCGCCGAGCGTGCACATGCACTCCGACGGGTGACGGAAGTAGACCGTGATCCGCTTCAGAGGTGAGCCGATGCGCTTGCCCGACTGCATAGTGACGGGAACACCCGCCCACCGTGTGCCCGAGAGCTCGGTCCGCAGCATGAAGTAGGTCTCTGTGTTCGAATCTGCAGCGACACCCTGCTCTTCGCGGAACCCCTCGTATTGGGCTCTGAACGAGTTCGCCGAGACCTCACCGGGCATCATCGGGCGCAGCAGCCCGGTGATGGCAGCAGCGCGGGCGCGGCGGATGTCATCGGGCGCAGGCGACGCGGGCTGGTCCATGGTGACCAGGGCGAGCATCTGCAGCAGGTGGTTCTGGCCCACGTCGCGCAGCGTCCCCACGGCGTCGTAGAAAACGCCACGAGTTCCGATCCCGATCTCCTCGAGCAGGTCGATCTCGATACGCTCGATGGCCTCTCGGCTCCACGACGTTTCGAACAGGTTGTTCTCGAACCGGAAGTTCACGATGCCCTGGAGCATCTCTTTCGCGAGGTAGTGGTCGATGCGGTAGATCTGCTCCTCGAGGAACAGCCCCTGCAGCATCGCGTCGAGCGCTCGGCCCGACTCCTCGTCGTCGCCGAAGGGCTTCTCGACAAGGATCCGCGTCCAACCCGTCTCGTCGCTGCACGCCTCGGCGAGCCCGCTGTCCGCGATGTTCTCGAGGATCTCGGGGTACAGGTCCGGCGGGACGGCAAGGTAGAGCAGCCTGTTCGAACACGTCCCCCACTCGTCGTCGATGCCCTGGAGGTAGCCGCCGAGGCCGAGGAACGCCTCGGGCTGGTCGAAGTTGCCGTGAAAGTAGCGGAAGTAGCCGAGGAACTCCTCGACCGCGGCGGGGTCGGCGTCGGGGTACTTCTCGGCGAGGATGCGGCCGACGTGGCCCTGAAGGTCGGGATCGCCCCACGCCCTGCGCCCGAAGCCCACCACCCACAGCCGCTCAGGCAGCAGGCCCTTCGCATAGAGGTAGAACAGCGACGGCGCGATCTTGCGCGACATGAGGTCGCCGGTGGCGCCCAGAACCACGAGGACGGTTGCCGCGGTCGCGACATCGGAGGGCATGAGGGCTCCTTCGGTAGGCGGTACGGGTCCCGACTCGGCTACGCCGGCGGGCGAATGTCGGCCTGCCCGCCCATGTACGGCCGCAGTACCTCGGGTACCTCGAGGCTCCCGTCGGCTCGCTGGTAGTTCTCGATAACGGCGGCAAGCGTGCGCCCCACAGCGAGACCCGACCCGTTCAGCGTGTGCACGAACCTCGAACCCTTGAACCCCGCGGGATCGCGGTACTTGATCGACGCGCGGCGGGCCTGGAAGTCGATGCAGTTGCTGCACGACGAGATCTCCTTGTAGCCGTCGTACGACGGCAGCCACACCTCGAGGTCGTAGGTCTTGGCGGCGCCGAAGCCCATATCGCCGGTGCACAGCACGATGATCCGATACGGCAGTTCGAGGAGCTGCAGGATGCGCTCGGCATCGGCGACCATGCCCTCGAGCTCGTCGAAGGATGTCTCCGGTGCCGAGAACTTCACCATCTCCACCTTGTCGAACTGGTGGACGCGGATCATCCCCCGGGTGTCTCGGCCGGCCGCTCCGGCCTCCTCGCGGAAGCACGGCGTGTACGCGCAGTAGTGCAGCGGGAGCTCGGCGGCGTCGAGAACCTCGTCACGATGGATGTTGGTCAGCTGAACCTCGGCGGTGGGAATGAGGTAGAGCCCCTCGGTGGTCTGGTACAGGTCGTCGGCGAACTTGGGCAGCTGGCCGGTGCCTGTGAGGGTCTCGGCGTTGGCGAGCGCGGGCGGGGCCCACTCGATGTAGCCGACGCCGCCGTGGGTGTCGAGCATGAAGTTGATGAGCGCACGATTCAGGCGAGCGCCGTCGCGCCCGAGGAGGACGAATCGGGACTCGGCGAGTTTCACACCCCGCTCGAAATCGACGATGCCGAGTTCGGGACCGAGGTCCCAGTGCGCCTTCGGCTCGAATCCGAAGTCCCGGGGTGCGCCCCACCGGCGCACCTCGACGTTCTCGGTCTCATCAGCGCCGACGGGCACGGACTCGTCGGTGAGGTTCGGCGCCGTCATCAGCAGGTAGCGGGTCTCATCGTCGACGCGGGACACCTGCACCTCCAGGCCTTCGAGGTGCTCGTTGATCTGACGCACCCGAGCCTTGCGGCCCTCGGCCTCCTCGGCGCGTCCCTCGCGCATCAGCCCGCCGATGTCCTTGGAGATCGCGTTGCGCTCGGCTTGGAGCGCCTCGGTCTCGGCGATCAGCGCCCGGCGCTCGGCGTCAAGGGCGAGGAACGCGTCGACATCCCAGGACGAGTTGCGCAGCCGCATCGCCTCGCGGACGGCATCGGCATTGTCTCGGACAAAGCGAGCGTCGAGCATTCGGACGACCTTTCGTGCATCGGTCACAGACTGCGGCGTGGAATCGGTGCGAGTATACCGTTCGGGGTGGTGTTGTTCGGGGCGCTTCTCGCCGATACAACCGAAGAAGCACACGGTGCTGAACTCAGGGAGCCTGGTGGATATCCGTGACACCGGGGTCGAGCGTCCTGCCGGGGACTCGACCCACTGGAGCAGAGCAGACGAGCTCGAACTGGCTCGGGTGGCGCTCGATTCCGCCCTCGACTCCATCATCGTCCACGACGTCGAAGGTCGCATCCTGTACTTCAACGAGTCGGCGATGCGCCTCCACAACTCCACCTACGACGAGTTCATGAGCCTGCCGCCGTGGGGCTGGACGCAGCAGCCGCCGCACGTCATCGAGCGCAGGATGGCCGAGCTAGAGGCAAACGGCTCCAGTACCTTCATCTCGGCCCGCCACAACCCCGACCGTCTCGAGGCGATCCACGAAGTCCACGCCCGCATGGTCGATACCAGCCGCGGCCGCATCGTCGTCTCCGTCGTCCACGACGTCACCGAGCGGTGCGCCGCCGAGGAGATGCTCCGCGACCTCGCGTTCCACGATCACCTGACCGGCGCGGCCAACCGCGCACTCCTCGACGACCGACTGGCGGTCGCCATCGCCGACTCGAAGCGATGCGGCGAGCTGCTCGGGCTCATCTACCTCGACATCGATGACTTCAAGCCGATCAACGACCGCTTCGGTCACGACTGCGGTGACGACGTCCTGCGGATCGTCGCCAAACGGCTGGGCCACTCGGTGCGGGAGACCGACACCGTCGCCCGCGTTGGCGGCGACGAGTTCGTCGTCGTGCTCCCGCGCGTGGGCACCCGCGAGTCCCTGAACGAGACCGCCCAGAAGCTGGCCGACGCGATCTCACAGCCGATCGAGGCCAGCTGCGCCTCGATCTCGGTGACGGTCAGCGTGGGCGTGACGTCGTACGTCCCCGACGAGGACGACGCGCGCTCGCTCATGACCAAGGCCGACCTGGCGATGTACGACGCGAAGCAGATCCGCGATCACATCTCCTCCGTCGAGCACATGGACCGCTAGCCGCCGAGGCGCGGCCGCGAGCAGCACGCCAGCCGCGGCGGGTGGTTCGGGTAGACACCATCCATGAGCGAGATCGGCGCACTTCGCACCATTCCCGTGGACGATGGTCGTTGCATCATGCTGCTACGGGGCGACCTCACCAGGCAGGACGTCTGCGCGATCGTGAACGCGGCGAACTCCGCGCTCGCCCCGGGAGGCGGCGTGTGCGGAGCCATCCACCACGCCGCGGGTAGCGAGCCATTCGCCGAGGCCGCACAGATCGTCCGGGAACGAGGCGCGCTTGCTCCCGGCGAGGCTGCGGCGACCGGCGGCGGGCGACTCAAGGCGGGCCATATCATCCACGCCGTCGGACCGGTGTGGCACGGCGGCGCGTCGGGGGAACGCGAGGCGCTCGCCTCGGCGTACCGCGAGAGCGTGCGGATCGCCGATGAACTCGGCTGCGAGAGCATGGCGTTCCCGAGCATCTCGACGGGAATCTACGGTTTCCCGGTGCCGATCGCGGCACCCGTCGCGCTATCGGTTCTGAAGGAGTCTCTGGCCGCGGC
>CAYHCN010000151.1:0-5233 GCA_964354945.1 uncultured Eubacteriales bacterium | reverse complement strand
TGAGGTCTCATGACCTCCCGCCCTAAGTGTCGCGGACAGCGACGCGATGCCGTTGTAGTACGCGCCGCGGTAGTCCGGCACGATCGTGAGGATGTCGGGGTAGACGAAGGTGACTCTCATGGCGTCTCTCCGAGTGGCCACGTCTCGGTGTCGTGCCGAGACGACCTCAGCACCGAAAGAAACTCGTTGGGACGGATTGTGCCCGTGGAGAGGACGACCGCGGAGAAGACCGCCACCAGCAGGACCAACTGGACCCACAGCGCCTGCGCTTGCGTGAGGTAGAGAACCGCGCCGCACGCGGCCCCGACGACCACAGCCTTCGGCAGGATTCGCAGCGAAACTCGAGCCTCGATCGTTCGTTGCGCCAACCACATCGCGGGAACGAGGACGGCCATCTCGGTGATGATCGTCACGGCAGCCGCGGCTGTGTAGCCATACTTCGGCACGAACAGCACGTTGAGCGAGACGTTGACCACGACGCCGATCGTCCCGAAAGTCAGGTTGGCCCGCTGCTTGTCGGCCGCGACGAGCGCGAACGAGGCGAGTATGGATACGAACATCACGCCCAGGGCTACCCCGAGAAGCTGCAGCGCGATAGCCCCGGCCTCGTACTCCGGTGTATCGGACAAGGCAGTCATTAGCTTGGGGGCGAGCAGCACAAGGGAAACCGTCACGGAGAACGCGAAGACAAGCATGTAGTCGAACGCCTGTTGGAAAAGCACGGCGGCACGCCGCTTGTCGACGCTCCAGTAGCTTGCCATCAGCGGATAGAGTGTGTTCACGAATGCATAGGGGAACATCACGCCTACGAACACGAACCGGTAGGCGGCACTGTAGACGCCGGCCGCCTCGAAGCCGGCGAGGCGAGACAGGATTACGACGTCAACGCTCGTGTATACGTTGGACAGCAGGGACGCGAGACCGAGGGGCAGCGCCATCAGCGCGATTCCCCGCCAGCCACCGAAGTCGAAGCGGGCCTTCCTGAGCGCCTTGAACCGAACGAAGAACGCCGCGAGCACGACCAGGTTCACGAGGGTGGCCGCCGACCACGCGGCTATAAAGCCGACGACGTCACCGCCCCGGGCGGCAGTCCACACCACCGCGGCCAGGAAGAATGCGGACGAGACCACGTTCGCGAGCGCCACGTACTGCATCCGCAAACTGACGCGGAAGTAGTCGCTGGCCACTGCCGCTAGCGCGCCGAACAGGATGGCGCTCGAGGCCACCGCGGCCAACCGGACAAGCTCGGCGTCGTAGCCGAGCACCACGACGGTTGCCATCATCAGCGCAGTCGACAGTACGGCCAGCACGATCTTCACGCCGACCAGATCCGCGAGCAGAGTGCTCGTCCTGGAGGGCCTCGTGGCCATGATCTTCACGAGCGTGTCGTCGAGACCCAGGTCGGTCAGGAATATGAACAGAGTCGCCAGTCCGGTTACCAGCGAGTACTTGCCGAGCGCAGCCGTGGAGAGCGCGCGGACGATGACCACGAATCCGCCGAGGCGTAGCGCCACGACGCAGGCCTTCTCAATCCACTGGACCGTCACATTGCCGATTGCGCGCTCGCGTACCGACATGCGTTAGAACCGGTAGTACGTGCAGCAGCGGCTGCACGCAGGGAGGACGGCACTCTCGCCCACGATCCGCCGGAACGACGCCATCGTCTCGCCACGCCAGATGTCGGAGAAAGACTGACTGCGAAGACTGCCGACCACGTAGCCGAGGCAGGGGCTCACGTCGCCATTGGGGTGGATGTTCACGGTGTTCCAGGGGCCGAGACAGCCGCCCGTGAAGCGTTCGGAGCTGAACGGTCCGTTGCGGTAGTAGCCGATGATCTCCTCGGTCGTGAAATCAGGCAGGAACACCAGGTCTGTCTTTGTCCTCGGGCGCGACTTGACGGCCTCGACCACCTCGGCGAGTCCCTTGGCATCGAAGCCCTCGAAGTCTTGTACGAACCCGTCCCACCCGGAGCTCAGCCCCCCGATCTTCTGCTCGAAGACCCGCTTGTGCGAGGCGTAGAGACCCTCGTCGAGGAAGTTCGGATGAAGGAAGGTCACACTGTCGATGGCGAGCTCCTCTGCAAGCTCCGCAACCTCAGGCAGACTCCTCCAGCCTTCGCGCGTAATCGTCGTGTTCAGGCTGATGGTCAGTTGGGAGCGAGGGTCTGTCACGGCCTGCACGGCTCGGATACCCCGCAGTGCCCGCCCGAACGCGCCCGCCCGGCCTCTAATGCCGTCGTGGATCCGAGCGGGACCATCTATGGAGACGGTGAGGTGCTCGAGACCGGCTGAGACGAGGCCCTCGGCGGCCCCTTCGAGCCTGGTGCCATTGCTGATCAGCGTGAACGGCAGCTGGTGACTGCCTAGGAGTGTCAGGAACTCCCCCAGCTGCGGATAGAGCAGCACCTCCCCACCGCACAGGATGATCGTGGGTCTGAACTGAGCGATTTCGTCGATCGTGTCGCCATAGGCGGCGGCCGGCAGCTCATCGGCGACGAGCTCCTCGATGCGCCGCCTGACGTAGCCACCCTCTGACCACTGCCCACACATGCTGCACCGCAGATTGCAGCGGTGAGTCAGGAAGAACAGGACCTCCTGCGGCCACAATGGGGGCAGCAACGGAACGTGACGAGCCAACGGCAGACGTGCTCGCCGCGTGAGACGCCTGATGCGGTCCATGCCATGCACTCTATCGACCCGCTCACCGCCTGACTAAGGCGCCCCGCCGTGGACATACACCGTGGTGCCTGTCTTCGCTCTCGGCAAGCTTCCCCCTTGCCGTAATGCCTCCGGACACGGCAACTCCCGTGAGAAACCAGAAGGTGTAGAAAGTCGCGTTCAGTCTGAACGCGAAGTCCACGAGCCCCTGGGTCATGAGGGTGATGAGCCCCCCGCACACTGCGAGCAGCGCCCATCCGAGCAAGTCATCGAAGCGTCCGCTCGCCGTCAGGCTCTCGTAGGCCACGGCAAGCAGAAACACCATGAAGGCGATCAGCCCGAGCATCCCGGTCTCTGCAGCAATGAGCAGGTACAGGTTGTGCACGGGCATCAGGACACTGAGCCGTTGCGAGAGCCCTGTGACGTCATACGACGACATGCTCTCGGTGAAATTGTTGATTCCGACGCCGAGGATTGGCCGGGCCTCGATGATTCGAAACGCGATACGCGCGAACTCGTACCGGCTCGTGACGTTCTCCGGCTGGCTCGCCGTCAGCCGCAGCCACAGCGCGTTGCCGGCGACAAGGTTCGCCACCACTACAGCGAGCCCAGCTCCAGCCAACGCCGTGGCTGCAGCCAAGGGAGACACCCAGCGCCGACGAGCCGCCACGATCAGCATGAACGCGACGGCCAAGGCCATTCCGAGCCACGCCCCCCGAGACATCGTCAGATACAGCGTCGCAAACCCTAGCGCCGCCAGCACGAGACTGGCGAACTTGAAGCGCGGCTTGATTGAGGCGAAGAGCATGGCCAACGGCAAGGGTAGGAGCAGCGCGACGTAACTGGCCAGAGCGTTGGGTGAACCCAGACTGCCGCCGCTTCGCAGCACTTCGGTCGTGCCGATCAACTCGGTGAGACGAGCACTCTCGCCCCGACCGGCGGCTGAGAAGTTGAATGAAGTGCCGAGCGCTTGGTTGATCACAGTCTCCGAGGTGAGGACCGCGAACCCGGCCATCAGGCAGACAAGTATCAACCCGAGATCACGTTCGAGGTCCACGTGCTTCGCGACATAGACGAACACCAGAACGCCTCGGAGCGTTCTCCAGATCTCGAACACTGCGAGCGAGGAGTCGCGCGACTGGGTAAGCGAGATCGTGGCGACCAGCAGGAAGGTGCCGAGCGACACAGCGAAGACGACGGGAATGGATCTTCGGGTGCCGGTGTGCTCAACTGCGTCCCAGATCCACAGAGCGTACAGGGCCAGCATTGGGATATCCAGCAAGGCCACTTCGAGCGCCTGCGCGCCGCCGATGTGTACGGGGTGCTCGATGACCGTCTTGCTGATGTTGAGGGGCAGCGAGATCACAAGGCTCGCCAGGAGAATCCTCCTCGGGTCTCGCACAACGACCCCAGCGAGCAAGAGCATCAGGGCGGCGAAGGTGATGAAACCCCAGCTGCGCGGTACGGCGAAGACCACGGCAGCCAGCACAGCAGCCGCGACGGCGAGGAAGGCGATCGCACGACCGGACTCGGTTCGCAACGAAACGCGAGCAGTATCAGCGTGAGGCGTCATCGAGCCACGGCCATCGCGATCGCTGCTGTGCCGGCACTGCCGTCAGCTCTTTGACGAGTTCGTCAATCTCGTCGTCCAAAGGGGTCTTCGCGGTGTCCGCAGCGCCTTCCGCAGAGATTCTCAGGCGTTCGCTGAGTAGCACGAAACCGCAGCTCAGAATAAGTGCCATGAGAGCCGCAAGCCCGGACCAGTAGGCCCTGATCGGGCTTGTCGGATAGAGCGGCGGTGACGCCTTCTCGACAATCCTGACCTCGCTCATGCTCCAGTCCGCGGCTTGCGCCGTCGCTTGTCGGGTGGAGAGCACCGCCTGGTAATCCTGTTCCGCGGCGTTGGCCCTCCTCAAGCGCTGGTCGAGGCCCTTCTGCTTCTCGGGAGCGGCAGCCAAGTACCGCAGGTACTTCGCCATGATGGCGTTCGCCTCGGTGCGGTCAACCAGAGTCCCGGAGTCACGCTGCGCGTCGCCAACCTCAAGCTCGACGATTGCCTGAACCCTGCTCGAGACCTCCTCTTGGAGCGTGCTGATCTTCTCGTGCTTCTTGTAGTCGGAGAGACTCTGCTCAGCGGCGTCCAGCTCCGTCTTCCTCTGGGCAAGCTGCCCGTCGATGACCTTCAACGCCTCAGCGATCTCAGCTCTGGACTGCCGCTGGCGGAGCCGGATGAAGCCGTCCGTCGCAGCGTCGGCCACCTGGGCAGCCAGAGTCGGGCTCGGAGCGGTGGCGGTAATCGCGACGAGATAGGTCGGCTTGACCGGCTGCACGTCGAGCGCCTTCTGGACTTCACCTACAGCGTTGTCGAACGCGTTGCCCCGCCTCACGTACCCATGCTGCAGCAGCGTCCATGCGTCCTTGGCAAGCTGCTTGGCCTGGCGCTTGATCACGGCCACCGAGTTCTGGCTCTGCTTCGCGTGATCGAGTCCGAGCTTCGTTACGACATACGCTGCGACTTCGCGGCTCTTGAGGAGTTGAGAATCCGTCGCCGCAATCGTGGAATATGGGTCGTTGGC
>CAYHCN010000150.1:0-5241 GCA_964354945.1 uncultured Eubacteriales bacterium | reverse complement strand
CAAGGCAGCTTCCTGGGGTTCACGGGAACGCCAGGAGGCACTATGCCGCGCACCATCGACGAGCTGATCATCGAGCTGCGAGACCTCGAGGCCGAGATCCAGTCCGTCTACGACAAGAAGCGCGAGCGCGTCCACTTCGTCATCGAGAACGGTCGGGTCCGCTTCAGCGAGGCGGTCACCGAGCAGCAGCGGCTCCGCAAGATATCGCTACCCACCTATATCACCCACGCCCACCCGCTCAACATCCTCGTCTCGCCGGTGATCTACCTCGGCTGGATCCCCCTCGGGATGCTCGACCTGTTCGTGAGCTTCTACCAGGCCATCTGCTTCCCTACCTACGGCATCACCAAGGTGAACCGCTCGGAGTACGTCGTCCTCGACCGAGGCGACCTTCCCTACCTCAACGTCATCCAGAAGTTCAACTGTTTCTACTGCGGCTACGCGAACGGGGTGGTCGCCTACGCTCGGGAGATCGCGGCGCGCACCGAACAGTACTGGTGCCCCATCAAGCACTCGAGGCGGATCCTCGCCGCCCACGACCGCTACCCGAGGTTCTTCGAGTACGGCGATTCCGAGGCCTTCTGCCGAGGGCTGGAGCACCTGCGGAAGGAGCTGAAGCTCGCGGAAGCGGAGTAGCGACCGGCGCGAACCGGGGCAGTCGGTGTTGGAGACTACGAACCGGGCAGTTGCGTCCGAGCCCACTTCAAGGACCGGCGTGCGTGATCTGCCAGCTCGACGGCCTCCGAGCGGATGAGCCGCCGCTGTTCGTACTCGACGAGGTTCTTCTTTTCGATCAGCCGCTTCAGGTGCGCGGCGGCCCTGTTCGAGTCGGCGCCCATTGTCTGCTTCAGCAGGTCGACCGCTGTGGTCTTCGTACCGCCTCCGGCGCGGCGCGCATGGATCGATCCCGTGCCGGGCGGGAGGCCGTCGACGATTTGCGAGCCGGTGAAGCCGCAGCGTCGACAGGCTCGCGACGAGCACTGAGGAGACGGCCTCCCGCCCGGAGCGGATCCGCGTCCGCGCGCAGCGGCCTACTTCGCCACGAACACCGGCCCACCGTGGGTCGCCTTCTCGGGTGCCGCGAGATCCCACTTGCCGCATCGCCCACCCCACCGGGCGAGCAGCTCGTCGCCGACCTCGACCTTCACGACCTCGCAGTTGTTCGCGCACCCCCCGCACCGGAAGCTCGAGGTGCGGTACTCGAAGCTCGCGGCCTCGAAGCTCCGGAATGCGCTCTCGACGCCGGTGGCTCGGCGGTTCTCGTACGCGAGCAGCGCGGCCCCGATCGCGCCCATGACCTCGTAGTTCTCGGGCACGACGATCTCGAGCCCCAGCGCGTCCTCGAACGCGCGCTTCATCCCCGCGTTCGCAGCCACGCCTCCCTGGAACACCACCGGCGCCTCGATCGGCTTGCCCTTGGCGACGTTGTTCAGGTAGTTGCGCACGAGGGCCTCGCACAGGCCCCGGATGATGTCTTCGATGTCGGCGCCCATCTGCTGCTTGTGGATCATGTCCGACTCGGCGAACACCCCGCAGCGCCCCGCGATCTGCGCCGCCTCGGCGGAGCGAAGCGCGTAGGCGCCGAACTCCTCGATGGGAATACCGATGCGCGTGGCCTGATGGTCGAGGAACGAGCCGGTGCCCGCCGCGCACACCGTGTTCATCGCGAAGTCGGTGACAACACCGTGCTCGAGCAGCACGATCTTGCTGTCCTGCCCCCCTATCTCGAGCACGGTGCGCACCTCGGGCATCACGCGCAGCGCGGCGACCGCGTGCGCGGTGATCTCGTTCTTCACGATGTCGGCGCCGACGACGACGCCGGTTAGGTAGCGGGCGCTCCCGGTGGTGCACACGCCGAGGATCTCGATGTCCTCAGGGACCTGCACCTGGATGTCGGCGAGCCCGTGCTGCACCGCGCGCACGGGATTGCCCTGGGTGCGCAGGTAGACCTTGGCTGCGAGGTCGAGCGCCTCGTCGAGGACCACGAGGTTCGTGCTCACCGAGCCCACGTCGACTCCCAGATAGCCACGCATGCGCTCGCCCATGGCCTTGCTCCTCACGCCGCCGTTATCGGTGTCGCGGCCGGGGCCTTCGCCCCCGCACTCCACGCGCCCGCCGCGGGGCCTCGCCCCTCGTGCCGGGTCCACATCAGATCCAGGAATGCTTCGAGCCGGGTGTGCACGCCCGCCTTCGCCGTGTGCTCGTCGACGACCAGTGTGAGCACGGGTATGTCCTCGGCGTGCGACACCGTGGGCATCAGCGACTTGGCGATGGTGTCGGGCATGCACGTGAACGGCAGGAAGTGGACGATCCCGTCGTAGCCCTCCCGCGCGTGCAGGACAGTGAGCCCGATCGAGGCCTGTCCGTCGCCGCCCACGCGGAAGTCCAGATACTGCGCCGCAGCTTCTTCCACCAGCCTCTCGGGGATGCCCGCAACGGGGTGGTCGGGGCTCGGCCCGATCCAGTCCGAGGTGTACACGCTGCGCGACAGGTAGCAGTCTCGCGCACCGAGGTACTCCTCGATGTCGAAGTTCACGAACGGCTCGAGCACGATGAAGTACTCGCCCACGATGCCGACCCGTAGCACCCTACGCTCGGGGTCGAGATCCACGCTGTCCATGATGGCCAGCGCCTCGCGCTCGGCCTCGGCGATCTCCTCGGCGGTGTGCGCGGTACGCAGCATCTGGAGCGCCTCGTCGCGGGCCCGCGAGGTGTCGCCTGCGGTGGTCTCTCGGCAGCGGATCTCGATAGCGGCCTTGTCGACGCGATCGAACGCCTGGATCTTGTGGAACGAGTTCGCCACCGACGACCGGATGTACTTGAGCGAGTAGCCGGGGCACAGCTCCTTCAGCGTCTTGGCGAAGTGCGCGTAGCCGTACGCGGGAGGCTCGATGACGATGGGTGTGTAGTCGTAGCCGAGCCCTTGGAGCACGCGACGCTGGATGTCGGCGTAGTAGCCGAAGCGGCACGGCCCCACCCCGCCGACCATGATGGTGGCCTCGGCACCGGCGTCGAGCCCCTCGATGAGATTGCCGAGGGTGATCTTGAGCGGCAGGCACGCGAACTCGGGGGCGTACTTCGACCCCAGTGCGATGGTCTTCTCGGTGGTCCTCGGCGCGGGGAAGAACTCCCACCCGAAGCGCGGGAGCAGGTCCTCGAGCAACCACTGGCCCGTCCCCATGTGCGGCGCGGTCACCTTCATGCGGCCGCGCCCGGTGTCGTCCCCGCGACAGCCTCGGCTGTCGCCACCTTGCCCACCCGCGGCTTCCTCGAGAGCATGTCCATGAACGCGTCGATCCGAGTGACCATGCCGGCCGCCCCGGTGTGCTCGTCGATGACCAGCGGCATGAGGGGCACCTTCGCGCTGTTCTCGCCCTCGGCCAGCTCGTGTACCGAGTCCTCGATGAGGACCTGGATGAACGAGTCGGGCCCGCAGGAGAACGACAGCATCTGGATGACGCCGTCGACCATGTCGTTCTTGACCCAGTGACGCACCGCGCCGACGAGCTCCTTCTCGTAGGTCCAGAACAGCGCCTTGGGAAGGTCGGCGACCGCGCGGTCGACGTCGCGCGGGCTCACCATGTCCGAGGTGATGACCTCGGCGCCGCGAGCGTTGAGCCGGCGCAGCAGATCCTGCGAGGTGATGGGGTCGTACACGTTGTACGCGTGTCCCGCAACGCCGATGCGAAGGGGGCGGTCGGCGACAGCGCCCGATGCGGGCTCGGGTAGCGGGTCGAGTCGCAGCAGCTCGCCCGAGTGCAGGCGCTTCTCGTGCGCGTGCAGCTCGGCGAATCCAGCGGCGACCGCGGCGGTGACGCGCAGGGGGTCGTCGGACAAAGTCCGGCCGAAGCGGTAGCAGTCCTCCAGCAGCCGCCTGCGGCCGAGGCGCAGGTTCAACGTGGGAGTGAGAAGCGTGGACGTGAAGCCGTGGACCTTCGTGATGTCTGGCAGCGCAAGCAGCTTGGGGCACGTGTACTCGTGCCGGTCCACACTCACGATCCGCGGCACGAAGATGTAGTCGACCTTGCCGTCCAGTGCAGCGACGTGCCCGAAGTACAGCTTCACCGGGAGGCAAAGCTCGTTCTCGCCCAGCTCAACGCCGCGCGCCAGGATCGTCTGGTTCGTCGACGGGGACAGGACGACCGAGTAGCCCAGACGCTCGAAGAAGGTCGTCCAAGCAGGGCCGTACTTGTAGTACAGCAGACCCTGCGGTATGCCGACGCTCCCCGCCATCGCTACTCCCCCCTGTCCGCAACCTACTCTGTGCATACCCTGCACTACATATGCGACACGGTGGGAGGGCGAGCAGGGGCGACTGATCGAGCGGATTGCTGGCGCCTGAACCGAACGTTGGCACCGAAGGTACGTCGCGGCTACCCTGCGTACTCGCCGAGCGTGCCCCAACCCTCGCGCTCGTCACGACGTTTGCCTCGGAAATGCCACTTGACCTCGACGGCAGCAGCGTCGAGGTCGGGACGAGCGTCTAGATACGCCCGGTCGCCGTAGCGCATGACCTCGAGGACCATCGGCATGTAGCCGCGAAACATCCCCAGCCGTGTCTTCGCGCGAATCGGGATCATGCCACCCTGCGCCCGGCAGTGCACCACCAGCTTGGGGCCCTCGACCCACTCGGCGACGACCTCGTCGGCCATCGCACGGACCTGCCACGTGGTGAGCGCGGTCCAGTCGTACTCGGCGCCGATAGTCAGGAACAGGTCGCCGGTCGCATCGGAATGCGTGAGGGTGTATCGGCGGGGCAAGACGAAGGGGTCCTCAGTCGAGGACCCCTCGGCGAATAGCACGTGAAGCTTCGAAGGATCGAAGCGGGCCAGTGTCGTCTACGCGATCTGCCGGCCGACCTAGGCGGTCGCGCCGACCGTGGTGTCGGAGGTCTTGCCGCCCGCGAGCCAGAACAGCACCAGCGCGATGATCGTCGGGGTGACGAAGAACAGCATCATGATGACCCAGACGTTGGTCTCCCAACCCGAGATGACGCCCCACGCGATCGTCCCGATGGCGCCAAGAGCGAGGATGAGGGCGGCGATCCGCTCCTGGAAGTAGCCCACGACCAGAACGGTCAACGTGTAGATCAGCGGGAGCCACGCTCCGAGCTGCTCACTGATCCCGACGAACGCGGCAGCCGGGCTCGAGCCAACGAGCGAGATCTGCGTCCCGACAAGCGCGGTGGTGATCCAGAAGATACCTCCAACGACCGTGAACAACAGTGCTGCGATATGTTCT
>CAYHCN010000149.1:0-5242 GCA_964354945.1 uncultured Eubacteriales bacterium | reverse complement strand
GTCGGCCCGGCAGCGGCGGCCGCGCCGACGACCGGGTCAGCGGTCTTCGACGGGACGACGGTGACGCTGGTGGCCTTCACCGCGCCGAAACCCTGACCACCCGCAAGACGGGCGCCGAGGAAGCCGGCGGCAAGCCCGGCGAACGAGCCGATGATCAGCGCGAGGATCGCAGCGATGAGGATTGCGGCGCCGACGCCGCTTCGGTGGGGAGGTTCACCTGTGCCGGTGGCGCTCGCTCCCGCGGGCGGCACGCCCGGTGGAACGTCGCCGGTAACCGGCGGCGGATACGCGCCGGCCGGCGGGGCGGTCTGGCCGTACGGTGCGACCGGCGGGGCGGCTGGCGGGTAGCTCGACGTCACCGGCGCCGCTGGAGGCTCGATGGGGACAGCCGGCCGCTCGGGAGGAGGCGGGGGTGCGGGCGCGGGTGCAGCGTAGTTCTGGTCCGGGCTGGCGGGCGGCACGGGGGCATCGCCTTCGGGCGGCCGGGACATCTCGTCGGTCATGAGTACTCCTTCGTAGGTTCAAATGCGTGCGGCTCCGCACGCACATGCGCAGCTGGCAATCTCTTCATGAAAGAATGGAGCCAAGTCAGCGCTCCGGACTGGACCTCCACAAATGCTTCATTCCCCGCGTCATCAGGTAACGCCCGAACTCGGAGCGGCACGGGGTGCATCTCCGAGTCCGACAACCGTACTCCTCGTTCTCGTTGTCGGCACGTTCCTGGCGCCGCTCGACTCGAGCATCGTCACCATCGCTCTTCCAGCCATATCTGCCCAGTTCGGCGTCCAACCGGCTATCGTCAGTTGGGTCGCGACCGCCTATCTGCTCACGAGCGCGTCGCTGCTGCTCGCGATGGGACGGTTTGGCGACGTCCGGGGCCTGCGCCGCCTCTACGTCTGGGGCCTGCTGATCTTCGGCGCAGGATCGCTCGCCTGCGCGATGTCGACGTCGATCGGGATGCTGATCGGGTCGAGGGTGTTGCAGGCAGTCGGGGCGTCGATGTTGTTCGCGGCAGGGCCCGCGCTCGTGACCCGCACCTTCCCGCCGGAGCGGCGCGGGTGGGCGCTGGGCTGCATCGCCCTCGCGGTTTCGGCCGGTCTCACGGTGGGACCGGCGCTCGGCGGCGTGCTCCTCGGTCGCTTCGGCTGGCCCTCCCTGTTCTTGATCAACGTGCCGCTCTCGGTGGTCGTGGCGATCCTTGCCTGGCGCCTGCTGCCGAACGAAGAATCGGTGGGCGAGTCGTTCGATCTTCCTGGTGCGCTGCTCGCCGGCCTGTCGCTGTTCGCGCTTCTGGTTGCGCTCACGCTCACCGAGAGCAACCCGTTCCTCTCCCTCGAGGTGCTGATGGGGCTTGCGTTCTCGATCGCGGCGATGGTGGGGTTCATCTACGTGGAACGGCACTCCCCTCACCCGATGGTCGACCTTCGCCTGTTCTCGTCACGGCCGTTCTCGTTCGGGCTGGCCTCGGCGGCGCTCAACTACCTCGCGCTGTTCAGCGTCACCTTCAACATGCCGTTCTACCTGCTTCGCGTGCGAGGCATGGACCCCCGAGACGCGGGCCTCGTCCTCACCACCGTGCCGCTGCTGATGGCCGCGTTCGCGCCGTTCGCGGGTCGTCTGTCCGACCGGTACGGCAGCAGGGGTCTCGCGGTCTCCGGGTCTGTCGCCATCGCGCTGGGCATCGGCGGGCTCTCGTTCGTCGCGGTGACGACCCCACTCGTGCCCATCATCGCGTCCCTCGGGGTGATAGGCGCAGGCATGGCGTTCTTCCAGACGCCGAACACCGCCGCCATTCTCAAGGCGACGCCGAGGAGCCACGTTGGGACAGGCTCCGCTTTCGTCGCCGAGGCGCGCAACGTGGGCATGTCGATCGGCATCGCTCTTACTGCGGCGATCGTGACCTCCTACCTCAGCGGCCCCCTGACCGGAGGCGCGGGTGCGCTGCCCGCCGAGGAGGCCGCGCGCTTCGTGCAGGGCATGGCCGCCGCGTTTCGCGTGACAGCGCTGCTCGCGCTCGCTGCGGCGTTCATGTCGTGGCGAACGGAGCACGCGGTTGAGAGCGGGCGAGTCAAACCGTAGACTGACCTGCAGCACCACACCCGAGGGAGGATGAATGCCCGAAGCAGAGCCTGGCGTCGACGGCACCGACGCGGCTCCCGGGGCGAACCCCGCGACGCCTGATTCCGAGCAGCCCACGCTGTTCTCGACCACAGACGTGCCGACGACCGAGGCGGTCGCGGACGGCGCTGAAGCAGCTCCTCCCGCCGACGAGTGGGACGCACCCGCGAGCTCCAACGAGGACGCCGAACCGGCCGCCCCGGACGCCGAGCCGGAGCGCCTGGAAGCCGAGCTGGAGGCCGTCGAACCCCAGCCTGACCCATCGCCCGACCCCGCACCCGACGCGTTCGCGACCGGCGTTCTCGAGATCGTGAGCGCGCTCGACGTGGACGAAGGCACCGCGCCTGGCGGGGCAGACGTTCCCGCAGGCGCCGGCGCCGCGGGAGCCGTCATGGCGATCGGCGCTGTTGCGGCAGAGGATGCCGAGACGGTTGCCGCCGAGGGTGCTGCTGCCACCGAGCCCATCGCCGGGCCCCCAGCCCCTGACGCCTCCACCGAAGTCGTCGTACCGGCAGTCGCTACGGCCGATGATGTCAGCCCCGAGGGGGCTGAGGCTCCGCAGGCCGAGGCTGTACCTGCGCTCACGCCCGAAGCGGCGCCCGCCGCTGCCGCCGAGGCGGAGCTACCGCGCGGGCGAGTCCCATGGTGGCCGTTTGCCGTCTACCTGGGACTGTGGGTCGGAGGGCTGGCGTACGCGGCGTACCGGCTGCTCCAGGTACCCGCCGGCCAGGCTCTCTACGAGCAGATCCTGTACGGCTACTTCGTGCTCGGCGGGCTCGTGCTCACCGCGCTCGGCCCCGTCCTCATCCCGTTCGTATGGTTGTTGGCGCGCGCCGGTCTCGAGAAGTCGCAGCGCGGCGGCCTCTTCGCCCGCGCCGCGTTCTGGGGCGCGCTCAGTACCCTGCTCGGCGTAGCGATGTGGTGGCTGACGATCATGGCGCTCGACGCCGCTCGGCTGGGAAGTCCGCTGTGACCCGGGTCGCCGTCCTGAAGGGCGGGCGCTCCGCGGAACGCGAGGTGTCGCTCAACACCGGTGCCCAGGTCGCCTCGGCACTGGTGAGCAGCGGCTACGACGTTGTTGAGATCGACGCCGCCGCCGACGACTTCATCGTCCAGCTCCAGACCTCCGCCGCCGATGTTGTGTTCATCTGCTTGCACGGGCGCTACGGCGAGGATGGCACCGTGCAAGGGCTGCTCGAGCTGCTGGGCATGGCATACGTAGGAAGCCGCGTTCTTGCGAGCGCGCTCGCGATGGACAAGGTCATGTCGAAGTCCCTCTACGCGTGCTGGGGCATCCCAACACCCGACTACGTGGGCCTGGACCGAGGGGATTCGTGGACGGTCGAGGACCTCGTCGCTCGTCTCGGCGAGAAGGTCGTCGTCAAGCCGTGCACCGAGGGCAGCTCCATCGGCATGACGATCGTTCACGGCGCCGACGAGCTCCCCGACGCGATCGAGAAGGCGTTCGCCAGCGATGTCCGCATCCTCGTCGAGCGTTTCGTGACGGGCGTCGAGGTCACCGTCGGTGTTCTCGGCAGCGGAGCGGATACGATCGCGCTGCCCACGCTCGAGATCGTGCCGGAGCACGAGTTCTACGACTACGAGAGCAAGTACCTGCCGGGCATGAGCAAGCACATCATTCCCGCTGGCGTGAGCGATGCCGAGAACGCCGAGTGCGCCCGCCTTGCTGTCGAGTCGCACAGGGCGCTGGGGTGCCGCCACATCTCGAGGACGGACACGATCGTCACCGAGGCGGGAGAGATCTTCGTGCTGGAGACCAACACGATCCCCGGCATGACGAGCACGTCGCTCGTCCCCGACGCCGCACGCGCAGCAGGAATCGAATTCCCCGAACTGTGCGCGAAGCTCGTGGTGATGGCACTCGCCGAGTAGCCCGCGCGGCGCGGGCCCGGTCCTAGGGCGCCAGCGGGAGTTCCACCACGACGAGGGTGCCGATCCCGCCGTCCCCGTCCTCGATCCGCACGGTCCCGCCGTGTCCCTGGCTGACGGAGCGGACCACCGAGAGCCCCAGGCCCATCCCCGGCTCGTCTTCGTCGCGTTCGAGGCGCTCGAAGGCGTTAAACAGCCGCTCCCGATGCGCCGGGGGAATCCCGGGTCCCCGGTCGACGACTTCGAGGACCGCCTTGGCGCGCCGTTCGAAGACCCGCACGATGACCGGCGCCGCCGCCGGCGAGTACTTGTCGGCGTTGGTCACGAGGTTCGCGACGAGGCGCTCGAGCTGAGGCTCGTCGCCAAGAACGCAGGCGGGGCCAGCGAGCTCCGTGAGCACCTCGCGGCCGGTCGACGCGGTCTGCTCGGCGGCGACATGCTCGGCGACCAGCGCGAGCGAGACGAGATCGGTGTGCTCCACGCGGCTTTCGCCGAGGCGCCCGGCGAGGAAGTCCTCGAGGATCGCGTCGGCGCGGTAGACCGCTCGCTCGATGGCGGCGATCGCCTTGAGCCGCTCGGCCTCGTCCTGAGGGCGCTTCAGGATCTCGGCGTATCCCGAGATCACCGTCAGCGGGGCCCTCAGCTCGTGGACGAGCAACTCGGCGAGGGTGTCTCGGTGCTCAGGCATCGATGGGCACTTCCCTGGCGGGCCGGAACAGATCCATGACTGCGATTGCGATTACGGTCGTCACGACGATCACGGCCCAGTCCGCAAGATACAGCCCGTGAGTCTTGAACACCTCCTGGGCGGGGGGCCAGTACATCACTACGAGCTGAAGGGCGATGGTTCCGAAGAACGCCATGACGAGCCACTTGTTGCGCCACGCCGCGCGGGAGAACACGCTCGCGCTCGAACTCGAGAAGTTGAAAGCATGGAGCTTCTGCGTGAGTACGATCGAGGTGAACAGGACGGTTCGGACGATCACATCCTCGTGGCCAAAGAGCTTCCACGTGACCAAGGCTGCGACGAGACCCGCCACGGTCATGATCACACCCTGCCAGAAGATCTCCCGAAGTCGCGAGGCGGTGAGGATCGCCTCGTTCGCGTCGCGGGGCTGGCGATTCATGACCTTCGGGTCGGGGGGGTCGACGCCGAGCGCGAGCGCCGGCGGACCGTCCGTGACGAGGTTGATCCATAGCAGCTGAAGGGGGATCAGCGCTGCCGCCGGGTATA
>CAYHCN010000148.1:0-5248 GCA_964354945.1 uncultured Eubacteriales bacterium | reverse complement strand
TCGAGGTGGGAGACCAAGCGACCCTCGATCTCGATGCGGCCCCGGATGAGCTGGGCGTCGGACGTGACCGCGCGAAGCAGGGTGGACTTCCCCGCGCCGTTGGGGCCGACCAGCCCGACGATCTCCCCGCCGCTCACATCGAGGTCGACGTCGGTCACCACAGCGCGTTCGCGGTAGCCCACCGAGGCGGCGTCGAATCGTAGCGTGCTCATCGGCGGCCCTTCACGAGCAGCCACACGAAGAACGGCCCGCCGAGAACGGCGGTGACGATTCCTACGGGAATCTCGGCGGGAGCGAGCACGGTGCGAGCAACGAGGTCGGCCAGCACGAGTACCGTGGCGCCGGCGAGCAGCGATGCCGGCAGCAGCAGCCGGTGGTCGGGGCCCAGGACCAGTCGGACCATGTGCGGCACCATCAGCCCGACGAACCCGATGAGCCCGGCCACGGCGACGGCAGCTGCCGTGAGCAGCGACCCGATGCCCAGTGCGAGCATCTTGAATCGCTCGACCGGAACGCCGAGCTGCCCGGCCCGCTCGTCGCCGAGGAGCATGAGGTTGAGCTCTCGGCTGAACGCGAAGGGGATCGCGGCGCCAATCACGAACATGGGAGCGATCATCGCGACGTAGCCCCACGACGCCGCCGTCAGACCGCCCATCGTCCAGTACACGACGGTCGTCAGAGACTCGCGCACCGAGAGCATCACGAAGGACATGAGTGCTGCGAAGGTGTACGAGACTGCGACGCCCGCGAGGAGCAACGAGGTCGTGTCGAGGCGTCCGCTCGTGGACGCGAGCTTCACCACGAGCAGCATCGTCAGCAAAGCGCCCCCGAACGAGGCGGCGGGAACGAGTCCATAGCGCAAGCCCGTCGCGTGCACCGTCGCCGCGAGCACGAGCACGGTGGCCAGCCCCGCCCCGCTCGAGACCCCGAGGATGTAGGGGTCCGCGAGCGGGTTGCGGAACAGCGCTTGATACAGGACGCCCGCGCCCGCGAGAGCTGCGCCGACGAGTGCGGCCAGAACGACTCGGGGGAGCCGCAGAGCGTAGACCAGTGTCGTGGCCACGGAGCCGGACCGCGGGTGAAGCAGTGCGTCGAGCAGCTCCCTCGGCGGGATGCGGACGGCCCCGAGGACCACGCCCGCGACGAGCGCGATCGCCAGGACGCCCGCGAGCGCGAGGAGTACCGCCAGCGGACGTGCGCGGAGCGGGCGCCTCGCTGCCCGGGTCTCGTCACTCATCGGTGCTGCTCATCGCTGCCGGCCCATCGCTAGGAACTCGACTCGCCACTGCCTACCCGAAGCTACTGGGTCACCGCGGGAACTCGACATCCGGGTAGAGCGTCTTGGCCACCACTGCCAGCCCCTCGGTGATGCGGGGACCGGGGCGTGTGACGAGGTTCTCGTCGAGCACGAACACCCGGTTCTCCTTGGCCGCACGCAGCGACTTCAGCGCCCCCTTCTGGATGTTCTTGGGATCGCCCATCGACCCCAATGTCGCGAGGTAGACGTCGGGGTCGTCCTTGAGCACCTGCTCGTTGGAGTACGCGACGTAGCCCGGCTTGGAGACGATGTTGGTGCCTCCAGCGCGCTTCACCAGGTCGTCGAGCAGCGTGCCCGAACCCACCGCATACAGGGGGTTCTGCCCGATCTCGAGGAACACGGAGACCGGGCGGTTGTCGGAGCGAGCAGCCAGCGCGCCCGCGATCGCCGCGATCTGGCCGCGCATCTTGGCGGTGAGCTCCTTCGCCTCGGCCTTCGTGCCCGTCGCCGAACCCACCTTCTCGATATCGGTGAGCACGCCGTCGACCGTGGCGGGGTCGACAGCTATCACCGGCGCTCCAAGTGCTTCGAGCTTGGCGAGCACGTCACCCTGGACGCCGGTAGTGACGAGGATGAGGTCGGGCTTCGCCGCGGCGATCGCCTCGACGTTGGGGTTCATGAAGTCACCGATCTTGGGAAGCTTCTTCACGCTGGGCGGGTAGTCGCAGTACGTCGTCACGCCCACGAGCTTGTCCTCCAGCCCGAGTGCGGCAGCGATCTCGGTGTTGGCTGGCGCGAGCGACACGATCCGCTCCGGCCGCTTGTTGACGGTGACGGTACGACTTGCGTCATCAGTGAGTGTCACAGGGAAGTTGTGGGCCTGTCCGGTGACTTTGGAGCTGGTCTCGGTCGATGCGGTGCCGCTTCCCGAGCACCCCGCAACGAGCGAGACCGCGAGCGCCAGCGTGGCGAGCAACGCCACGGCGACTGCGAACGTATGGGTGGACCTCTTCATCTCGTTCCTTTCGTGAACCTTCCAACGGGTCGCTTCGCCCGCTCGCTCTCGGAGTGAAGGCCGAAGGCGACAGGTCGCCGTCGGCCTTGCGACACGCCTGAGAGGCGCACGAGAAACACGAAGACCCGCTGCCTGTTCAGGCGGCGGGTCTTTCGAAGCGGGAAGGTTCGGGGAGCTGCGAGGCGCAGCACCGCGAGCCGGCCCTGTGTCCTCGAAGGCCGCGTCGCGTACCAGCCGGCAGGTCTCCTGACTTCGCTTCGGCGCGCGTGTCGCGCCTCGCTTCACAGTGGCGGGTCCCGTCCCGGATTCTCACCGGGTTCCCTATTCTCCTCGGTCAGAAGGACGTGTCCTTCTCACCGAGGCACCAGCTCGTACCAATATCCGATTGCCAACGTGCCCGTGCAGTCTACCCCGAACCCGGGCACTGCTCCAGTTGCGGACACCGATGCTCCCGCAGCCGGATGCCTCAACTCGCGGCGTCGGGCTCGCTGACCTCGGCGGCCTGCTGGGCGGAGGCCTCAGCCAGCCCTGCTCGGACGTAGCCTCGAACCACCCACGCGATCGCGACTGCCGCGATCAGCAGGCACGCAACGATGCCGAAGAACGGGGCCTTGATGTCCCACCCCGAGTTCAGAACGGGGTTGTCGGGATGCAGGGCGCGCTTCTCCGGGTTGATGAGCACGTCGCCGAGAAGCACCGCCATGACCGCAAGGTAGCCAAGATCGACGAGCGACTTCTGCCACAGCTTGTCGACGAGGAGCAGCAACGCGAGCACGAGGATGAGACACATCAGCAGCCAGAACTGAGCCGAGAGACGCGGGTCCTTGATCGCCTCGGCGAACGGGTTCGACTGCGAACCGGTGAAGTCCCACGTCCCGAGAGCAGCCACCAGGCCGAGCACGGTGTTTAGCAGCCAAAGCGGCGCGGCGATCGAACGGAAGCCGACCTCCCACGCGTAGGCGCCCTCGCGCCGGGTGATGAGGTACGCGGCGGCGAACACCCCCATGATCCCGAAGAGCATGATGTCCACCCACGTCGACGCCCCGTGGAAGATCGGCAGATAGATGCGCGTGCCGAGTACCTTCTCCACTGGGATCGATCGGGTGAGGACGAGCGCGCCGACAACGAACAGCGCGGCGATGCCGAGGGCGATGATGGTCGCGGATCGCGAGGGGCGGGGCATGTGACCTCCAGACGGCGCAGACGGACCCCGCCATTCTAGCGGGGTCCGTCCGTGTCATCGATGTTGTGCCGTCGAGGTCCTCTTCGAGGCTCTCGTCGGAATCGTCGATCCCGCTACGGGGTGACGACCACGGGGTCGGGGGGAAGGACCGTCGGGCTATCGGGAGTCGACCCGTCGACCGTGGGGCTCTCGGGCATCGAGGGAGGCGGTGTGACCGGCCCCCATGGAGGGGTCGCTACGTCGGCCAGACCGAGCCACGCGGTGAACTTGGACCACACGCGCATGAGCCCCGGCGGCACGAACTTGCCCTTCTCCAGCCGCTTCATGATGTTCTTCGTGATGCTGGCGTACGCGGTGGGCGTCGTGTCGCGGGACCACGCGCCCTTCGTCTTCGTCGCCTCGGTCGGCGGGACGGCCTCATCCGACGGGCTCGCCTCGACCGACGCGAGCGCACCGTGGCGCTTCAGCTTCATCGCACCGCCGAGCGATGCGGCGGCGGCTGCCTTGGCGGCCTTCTTCGCCTGGCCCTTGGCGACCTTGCCCGTAGCCTCAACCGCAGTACCGGACCCGGCGGCCTTCTTGGCCTGGCCCTTCGGCGTCTTGGCTGACGCCTGGACTGTGGCCTTCTTTCCGGGGGCCTGCGCCGACTTGCCGGCTCCCGGCTTCTTGCCCGCTCCACCTCTGGCGAGTGCGGTCGCAGGAAGTGCGAACGCAGCGATCACGGCGATACACAACACAATGGACATGTACTTGCGAACCATGAGATCGTCCCTCGTCCGGTGTCGACACCGGCATCATCGGGACGACTGTAGGCTCCTTCCATTGAGCGGAGATTGAGCCATTTGGTGTCTTGTGACTCTCGTCACCCCGAGAGGCCGTATTCCCGCTCCGCGTCGGCTCGACACACCCCGCTGCTACACTCGCCTCGGTTTCGCGACTCCACGATGGAGGCTCCTTGCCACGTCTGATGACCTACATCGCAGTGGCCGCCGCCAAGACCGCGCGTTTCGGCTCGAGGCTGCTGCGCGCGGGCAGCGGTACGACCCTGCCCGGACTCGTCGCCGAGCGGATCGATCCCTCGGTGATCGCCGAGCTCTCGGCGTCGCTGCCTGACGGCGTCATCGTGGTGACCGGTACGAACGGCAAGACGACAACCGCGAAGATGCTCACCGAGATCCTCGTCGCCGCCGGCAAGCGCGTGCTCACCAACGAGAGCGGCTCGAACCTGACCCGGGGCGTCGCCTCCACGCTCGTCCAGGCGAGCCAGGGCCTGAGGCTCCGCATCGATGCCGATGTCGCCGTGTTCGAGATCGACGAGGCGACCATGGCAACCGCCGTGCCCCGGCTCCGCCCGTCGCTCGTCGTGGTCACCAACCTGTTCCGAGACCAGCTCGACCGCTACGGCGAGCTCGACAAGACCGCAGCGATCATCGGCAGTGCGCTTAGACAGGTCGAAGGCATCACCGCGCTGCTGAATGCCGACGACCCCCTCGTCGCGTCACTCGCGAAGGACGTACGCGGCAAAGTGGCCCACTTCGGCATCGAGGACCGTGCCGTCGGCACCGCTACTTCGACAGCGGCGATGGACTCGAAGGACTGCGTGGTCTGCGGCCACGAGTACGTCTACGACGCCCGATTCTTCGGGCATCTCGGCATGTGGCACTGCCCCTCGTGCGGCGCGACGCGTCCCGCGCCGATGCACGCCGCGTCGCGCGTGACTCTGTCGACCCACGACAGCTCGTTCCGGTATTCGGGGCGGGAATCGTTCGACATCACCCTCGGCCTGCCCGGT
>CAYHCN010000147.1:2699-5254 GCA_964354945.1 uncultured Eubacteriales bacterium | reverse complement strand
CGACGACCGGCGAGAGGTGCTCGCGGGTGTACTCGAAGACGTACTCGAACACCGCGTCGTCGAGCGCGGCCTTCTCGGCAGCCTCATCGGGAACCTCGGCCGGCGGCTCCTCTTCGGCCTCGGGGAGCTGCTTGTGCTTCTCCTGCCACTCTTCGATGGAACCGTCGCTGACGCCTCTGGCCTCCTGGAAGTCCGGCGCGATCTCGACACCGTCCGAGGACTCGTCGATCTCCTCCGACTCGAGGTCGACCGGACGCATGTCGACGACGTCGGTGAGCTCCATGTGGCGCTCCATGACGGGAAGGCCGAATACCTCGTGAACCGCGCCGAGAGGATCGGCAGCGAACGCCTCCGAGAACGCGCCGAGGCGCTCCGAACCGAGAGCGGCGTACGTCTCGAGGGTGGTGTCGGGTTCGGCAAGGACGCGTTCGACCCATGCGGAGGTGGTCTTGTCGAGCCTGCCGAACGCGACCCGCTCGCTCACCATCTGGAGGATCGCCCGAACCCGCCCCATCCGCATCATCGCGAGCTGTATATAGGCGTGCACGAGGTTCAGAGAGGCGTCTTGGACGATCGCGTGCTCGACGGCCGCGACGGCGGTGAGCGCGTAGCTGGGCGGCAGCTCGGCCTTCTCGACCCAGATGATCTTGGGACGCTGCGCGTCTGCCTGCTCGTCGATCGCGACGAGGAGCCTGTTGGTCTGGGCAAGAGTCTCGAGCTCCACGAAGGGCTCAGCGCCCGGATCGCTCAGAACGAACGGATTCCCGATGAGCCCGAGTGGCCGGTAGGCCGAACTCGGAATCGGTTCGTCCTGAGCGCTGTCCGCGTCCTGCTCAACGATCTCGTCTGACACGCTGCCTCCAGGGGTCGTACCGCACCTACATGCGGCTCGGGCCTTCCACAATGCGTTCGCGGCGCCCAACGAGGGTACCGCTTTGCACGATCCTTCGTGACCGAGGAAGGGGCCCCGGACCGAATCGGTACCGGGGCCCCTCGCTTTCACACGGTCCTGAACTCGAGGTTCAGGTCCACAACGCTACGAGACTGCTACTTGTTGTGGCAGCGCTCGCACACGCCGCGGTTGTCGACACGGAGCAGAGCGCTGTCGAACGTCGGATCGACGCCGCCAGAGCCAGGAGTCCGAACGACGGTCCACGTCGGGACGACCGAGCGGGTGTCGGCGTGGGACTCGGCCCAGCCGGACATCGTGGCGATCGAACCGTGCGCGGTGTGGCACGTCTGGCAAGCCAGGTTGTCCGAAGTGTCCCAAGTCCCTGCGGCATTCGGGTTACCGGCGCCAACGCGCTCCTCGAGCGGGATGAGCGGGTCGATGACGACCTGCTCGGCGAGCGCACGACCGGGACCGTCACCGGCGGCCAGCGTAACGTTGACCGGGTGGCGGTGGAAGGTACGGGCGCCAACCTGAGCGGTACCGGCGACGTTCTGGAACGTCGTGCCGTAGTCGTAGCCGCTCTTGCGCTGGTTGTACTGCGTGTGGCACGCGGAGCACCAATCGCTCATGCCACGGCTGCCGGACCAAGTCGTGTCGTAACCGTACTTGGTGTCGGTGTAGTTGGGGATGTAGGTCGCCATCTGAGCCTGACCGGCTTCATGCTTCAGCCAGCCCTTGGTCACGGCGTCGTACGGGTAGCCCGTCTCACGCGAGATGACGAACGCGTCAGGAGTCTCGCCGTCGGTGCCGTAGCCACCGACCGTCACACCGTTGACGGTGTCCTTGAGGATACGGTAGTTCGAGCTACCATGCGGATCGTGGCAGTCGGTGCAGGTGAGGTTTGCGCCCACCGGGACCGAAGAGCCAGCGCCCCACATCGGAGCCGTAGCGCCACCGAGGTCCATGCCGTGCGACGACGTCGTGGCCGTCGCGCCGATGGAGTCGAAGCCACCACCGTTGAGCGGTGCACCGAAGGTCGACTCGGTCACGTATGCGACCGTGACGCCACCGTTGCTGCTGCCCACAGCGCCAAGTGCGGCGCTCGAGGGGCCTGAGTCGAAGATACCGGCCTGGACGTTGGTCGACGCACCGGGAGCCGCGTCGCCGTGGCAGGCGTAGCAGAACTCCTTCATGTTCGCCGCCGAGGACACGAGCAGAGCGCTCTCGTGAACAACGCCGAAGCTGTCGGTCCAGCCCACCGTCGCGAACGAGGTGTGTGCCCGGTGGCAACCGGCGCACGCATCTGTATCGTCCACATACCCACCGTGGGGGCCGAAGTTGGCAAACGCAGCGCCGACGAACAGAAGGCTCATCGCCAAGGTCAGCGCCAAGATAATGCTAAGTCTCTTCACCATCTTCACCTCCCTGGTTAGTGTACCGCGCAAGCGATGCACGGGTCGAAGGACTGGAGGACACGCAGGACTTCGATTCCGGACTGGGTGGTGGTAGTGCCACCGGCCTGGTTCGTGAACGAAGAGGTCGCTGCGTCGTACGGAGTGCCGACCAGAGCCTGCTCGAAGGCGCCGCGGTTGCCCGCTGCGTCCTTGGGCGAGCCGTTCCACGTGGTGGGAACGATGCACTGGTACTTGGTGATCTTGCCGGC
>CAYHCN010000147.1:0-2599 GCA_964354945.1 uncultured Eubacteriales bacterium | reverse complement strand
GCGAGCCGTTCCACGTGGTGGGAACGATGCACTGGTACTTGGTGATCTTGCCGGCGGTGATGGTGGTCTGGTGCATGAGGGCACCGCGGGCGGCCTCGTGGGCGCCCCAACCCTGGACGGTGCCGGTCGGGATGGCACGATTGCGCCACGTCGAGCCGACGACATCGAGGGCAGGTGAGCCGGTGAGGGCCTTGAGCTTGTCGATCCAGCCAGCCGGAATCGAGGTACCGGCGATCGTCGCACCGGTGAACGCGATCGAAGCGCCGCTCTTGTCGAGGCCGCCGATCATGGCCTGGACGAGAACGAGACCCTCGAGCGCACGGGCGCGGAGGCGATCCATGGTGGACAGACCACCGCGGAGACCGATGACCCAGTTGGTGACGGCGCCGGTGATGACGGCGTCAGGATCGGTGTACGCGGCGATGCACGTCGCACGGTCAGTAGTGGACAGGTTGGTGTACGTGCCAGCCAGCGGGCCGGTGCTGATCACCAGCGTCGCGAGACCGGACTGAAGCAGGCCGACAGCCACGTCCGCCGAGATCATCTTGGGATCGAGGCCGGTGATTCCACCGGAGTTCGGACCCTTGACGTAGGCGGTGTAGCCCGGAACCGTCGACGCGAGCGTCGTGTTGGTGACGGGGTACAGGCCGGCGACCACGAGACGAGCGAACGGACCGACCTCGCACGCCTTACCGTTCCAGCGCGGGGCCTTCATGTAGGTATAGGCACCGGCCTTGGCACGGTTCGGCTTGGTGCGGGAAACGGCACCCGGGTACGCAGCGTTGCCACTGTCGGCCGTGTAGGCCGCGGCGTCGGCGCTGTAGATGTCGTACCGCGAACGGGCGATCGACTCGGTGAGGTTGGTCGGGACGGGATGAGTACCGCCGGCCAGCCACGTCGAGTAGACCTGCGCCTTGGTGGTAACGGTGAAGTTGTCAGCAGGAACGGCAGCGTCGTAGTAACCACCGGCGGACAGGAGCGCAGCGTTCGCACCCGTGTCGTCGCCATCGGGAAACGCGCCCCAGGCCAGGAAGCGGCCGAGGCCAGCACCGTAGCCGACGCCACCGTTGTTGCCGTTGTCCCACGGGGTGTAGAGGGCCCCGAGGGCCAGAGCGATCGGCACGTACTCCTGGACGACGAATGCGCCGACCTCCTGCATGACCTGCTTGAACTTGTTGCACTTGGCAGTCAAGTCCTCGGTACCGGAGTCGGTAACGCCGCCACCGATGAAGCACGAGGTCATCGGCATACGACCGGCGAACAGTGCGCCAGCCTCGAACGCGAGGCGGCGAACACGGAGCGCCTTGACGTAGCTGAGGATGACAGCGTCCCACGCCGCAACGGGGAAACCGTTGGCGGGCATGGTGCGCGGCAGGGCGGTGTTGCCACCGGGGTTCTGCAGCGCGGCGTTGTAGAGCGAGTTCGCGAACCACGGGGTCCACGGCGGGATGGCGGGGCCCTGAACGTAGCTCGGGGCGGCCAGGTGATAGAAGTGCGTGATCGTCGACATCATGGTGTCGCAACCAGCAACGAGGTTGCGGATGTGGACGGCCTTCTTCGGCACGCCGTACGTACCGTCGTACGCGAACGTGATGTGGTTGCGGCTGTAGCCGAGGACCGCATCGACCGCGTACGTGGACGTCATACCGTGCGGAACCGGGCAGACGCCGCAGATGCGCTGGACGAACGTGATTGCGTCGTTCGCCGCGCGGCCGAGCAGGAAGTTCTCAAAACCACGCCACAGGTTGCCGTGAACATCGGCCTCGGAAATGATGCCTGAGGCGTTGGTCGTGACCTTGGCGCCAAGGTGACCCTCGATACGTGAGATCGGGTCGACCTCGACTGTTACGCTTGCGCGATTAGCCATGTGCTATTCCCTCCTTCCCTGTGTCTAGCGCACCACGAAGGGTACGAAGCTGTCCGGATAACCCTTCTCAGTGCACGCCATGCAGGGATGTCCTGCCGAGGTGCAGTGAGAGCCGCGGGCCGGCTTCTTGCCGCCGACGATCGGGTAGATCGAGGTGGCGAGATCGTAGTCGGACGCGGTTGCGAGGTTCTTGTTCTCAGGCTGCGCAGCGTTCCAGCCGTGGAGACCGCACAGCGACTTCGTGTACGGGCCCTTGCAGCCGATCTTCTGCAGGCAGCCGGGGTCGCCAGGCTTGGCGGCGAAGCTGCCGTTGACGTAGTCCTGGTACCGCGGGCACGCGGGGCCGTGGACCGGCGTGCCGTAGACGGCCTTGAGCCGACGAGTGCCGTCGACAGCGGTGGCCTTGATGGCACCAGTGCTCGTCAGGATACCGAGAGGACCGTCCACGCCGGCGAAGACGCCCTGCTCGTACTCGACGAGCAGCAGCACGACCGTCAGCACGAACCACCACGGGTTCGTCGGGCAACCCGGGGCGTTGACGACCTTAGCGGCGGCAGTGCGCTCGGGGGAGCCGGTGCCGAAGCTGTACAGGAAGTCGTACGTGCCCTGCGCGCCGGTCTGTGACAGCGCGGAGTTGAAGCCTGCGGTGGCAGCCGAGATCGGCGGCTTGCAGCCGGGGTACCCACCGAAGGTGGCGCACTGGCCGATGCCGATGATCGCGGCGCAGTTCGA
>CAYHCN010000146.1:0-5268 GCA_964354945.1 uncultured Eubacteriales bacterium | reverse complement strand
CTGACCGGGCCCCGTTCCTGGGGTGCCTGTGCCGAACTGCCACACGATCTTCTTGGCAGGAGTCACTTCGATGACCCGGTAGCTCGTGCGGTCGCAGATGAGCGTGTTGCCGTTCGCGAGCCGCTCCGCCGAGAACGGTCGGCTCATCTCGGGATCGTCGGCCTTGCCGAACGACCACACCTTCGTGCCGCCCGAGGCGTACTCCGTGACCGCGAGGGCGTTGCCATCGCACACGAGCGTGTTGCCGTTCGCGAGACGCACGGCCGTGCGCGGGTCGAACGGTTTCGCCGGCGTGAACGTCCACACGATCCGCCGAGACAGGCGAACGACCTCCCTTCCTCGCACGGCCACGACGTCGGCGGCGGCGAGGGTACCGGGGAACCCGTTCGATCCGCCGACGTCCCACGTGAAGCCGGCGAGCGCTGCCGTCGGCACGAGCAGCCCCGCGACGAACGCGACGGCGACGAGTGCGCCGAACCCTCGCATGTATCGCCGTCGCCTCATGGCGCGGGCTCCGGTGGTGGCGGCACGACGCCTGCCCGCTCGAGTCGGGAGAGAACCAGGGCGCCGAGCAGGCCGCCGAGCACGCCGAATCCGAGGTGGGTGGCAGCGGCGAACCCCAGTCCGAGAGCGAGGAACCCCGAGGGGATGCCAAGGGCGACACCCATGATCAGTGCCGACATCAGCTTGGCTACGTGCGCGGTGGCGGCGATGAGCGCCGCAGGCACCGGTCTGTCGAGCTGGCCGCGGAACAGTGGCGTCATCAGGTCGACCGTGATCCCGGGCACGATGTACTTCACCGCGGTCAGGATGCCCTCCTTGCCGGGCACGAGTGCCACGGCGACGATGCCGGTGATCAGTCCGATGAGCGTACCTGCGGTCTGCCGGCGCACGATGCCGCGGCCCACGATGAGCAGGGCCATCCACAGGACCCCGCTATGACCGGGGATGTGCAGGGGCAGCCGCAACATCGCTCTCGACACGATGATCAGCGCCGAGATGAGCGCGATCAACACGATCTCTCGCGAGGTCAGCGTGCCGGGTCGCCGGACGACGCGCTCGGAGATCGACTCGCTCGAGTCGCTCATCGCGTCACCTCGATCCGCACCACGTCGCGTACCCGGGCGTCGTATGGGATGGTGGGCCCGCAGACCTTCGTGGTGCCGCGATTGGCCAAATCGATGAGGACGTCTCGGTCGATGTCGGCTCGGCCAAGCGTCAGCCGCCCGGAATCGCGAACGCCGAGACCGACGATCGTCACAGACGTGAAGTCATTGACCCCTGCCGCCGAGAGGACCGAGAGCAAGGTCGGTCCCGTCTCGGGCTTCCCCTGCATGACCACTGTCCGCACCCCGAGGGCACGAAGTCCATCGTTTGACAGCGTCTTCAGGACGCGAGAGCCCTCGGTGACAGCGACGCCTCCACCCGGCTCACCCGGCTCGGGCGAGAAGGCGCGTTCGTAGGCAAACGCGCCCGCCACCGCTATCAGGAGTGCGACAGCGGTGGCGAGTGCGATCAGCCATGAGCGGCGTCTGTTAGCAGACAGGGTCGCTCGTCATCACCTCTTGACCACGAAGCCGTCGAGGTCGATCCGAGACCGGCCCGACGTCGCCAGGTTCACGATCTTGACGGTGTGCGATCCGCCCGTCGTGAACGACTTGATGCCGAAGTACTGGCGGGCCTTGTAGGTTGCCGAGTAGGTGTCGACCGTCTTCACGTACTTGCCGTCGACGTACACCGCGGCCTTCCCGCGGCCGGGGCCCTTGGTCAGGACAAGGCCGACGCCGTTGCCGTTTGAGAAGCCGAAGCTCGCCCACGCGTTCTTGGTCTTGGTGAACTTCTCCGTGCCCAACCAGTACGAGTTCGCCTTGCTGAGCGTCCAGCCGCTGCTGAACTTCCCGAGGCTCTCGTTGTACGGGATCGTGGTCGAGCGCATGGTCGACCACTGGCTCCAGTTGCCTGCGGCGTCCATCGCGCGCGTGCGGAAGTAGTACGTAGCGCCATCGTCACCCGTCATTGTGAAGCTCGTGGCTGCGGTCGTGGTGAGCGTGGACGTGTAACCCGGCTTCCGGATGCGCTGAACGTTGTAGAGCGCCTTGCCCGCGCCCGGCGTGGGGTCGGACGCTGTCCACTTCACCGGGAAGCTGAAGCTCGCCGAGACGTCGGACGACACGGCAGGAACGCTGACCGTCGCGCCCGTCGGAGCCTTCGAGTCGACCTTGAGGTCGATGCTCGACACCTCGCCGGCGCCCTGCGCGTCCGTTCCTCGGAAGTACAGGGTACTCATGCCCTCGGGTGCGCTCAGCTCGTCAGAGTACGCGGCCCATGGACCCGCGTTCGACACCCAGCTGTACTCGACCCCCGTCGTCCCCGGACCGGTCATCAGTTCGATCGTGGGTGCCGTCTTGTACCAGCCCAGCAGTCCGTAGGGGATTGCGGGCGTGACCTGGGCGGTCGCAGTCGGCAGCAGCGCCGTCCCCGTCGCCGTGTCTGAGCGTGCGCTCACGTTCTCCGAGGTGTCGACCGCGCGCACGTCATAGGACCATTCCGTCGCGCCGAGCGTCGGCGAAGCGTCCTCGAACGTCGTGCCCGCAGTGGTTCCGATCAGCTCGTGCAGCGGTGTGGAGAACGTGGTCGCCGACGTCTCCGCCCACCGGTAGATGCGGTATGAGGCGACCGTGTTGTCGTCGGTGGCCGCGTTCCACTCAAGCGTGATCTTGCGAGTGCCGGGGGTTGCGCCAAGCGAAGTCGGTGAGGTGGGGGCCGACATGTCGGCGGCGCCGAGCGAGATCTCAGTGTCGGCTGCCGGCGTGCTCGTGTCGTCGAACTTCTTCTGGCGGTTCAAGAACACGTCGGCGGTCATCTCGGCAGGTACGCCGAGACGCCAGTCACCGGTCTTGCCGGCGGGACCGTAGTCCTCGTCGTCCACGAAGCCGTTCGCGTCGTCATCGACGGTGTTCGTCTCCGTCTTGGACAGTGCGTACACCGTGGTGGTCGTGTCGACCGCCGTGACCTCAGCGCGTGTCGCGGCCTTGATGCCGGTCGCGATGCCGTTGTGGAACCATGCACCCTGGCTCTTCGCATCGAGCACGGTGACCGGAGTCGGTGCGTCGCTGTTGAACGTGGTGCCGGTCTGCGTACCGGAACTCTGGTTGAGCGAGATCATGATGTAGTACGGCCCGGACTTGCGTTCGTCGCCGAACTTCACCCAGACCCATCCGGCATTCGCGGTGATCATTCCACTTGCGTCTGCGGTGGCTGTCGGGAATGCGCCCCACACGGGCTCTCGCTCCTGCACCCACGAAGAGGTCGTCGGGTTCCAAGTGAAGCCCTGGTTCGACGTCCCGCTCGGCGAAGTTCCCACCGTGAACCGGGCCTTGATGTAGTAGGTCGCCCCCGGCTCCAGTCCCGTTGCAGTGAAGTGGACGGCGTAGGCGGTGTGGTCGTTGAGCACGTATATCGGCGGGTCCTGGTCGGGACCGCCGGTGAACGGGCTCGCGGCCGATGCGGTCATGGGCGCGAACGTCGGCACCACGAGCATCACCGCCAGCGCCAGGGATACGACGCGCGATAGTCTCAGTCGTGTTCTCCGCATGAAACCTCTCCCTCCTCAAGCGTCCGAGTTGTCGGACGCGCTCCCACGGTGCCTAGGATCGCAATGCCTAGAGCCCGACCACGCGCTCGGTGCCCGTCTCGTCTGTGTCGTAGCCGCGCAGCTGTTCCGCGGCGCGCCGGAACGGTCTGCTCTGAAGTCTCTCGACGAGGAGCGACACTTCTGGCTCGCCGAGGCGGTCCGTCGCAACCACGATGTCGTAGCGCTCTCGGAACAGCGGCACGAAGCCGAGGCCTTCGCTCTCCGCGGCGGCGCGAACGCCGAGAGCGACGTCGGCGCGTCCTGTCGCCACCTCTTCCGCGGCCTCGCTGTGCGTCTCAACTTCGATGTCGTAGCCCTCGACCGCATCGGCGTCGATCCCGGCGCGCTGCAGGCTGACGTCGAGCCACAGCCTGGTGCCCGAGCCTCGGTTCCGGTTCACGAACCTGAGGCCGCTACCTGGAAGATCCGTCACACCGGTGAGACCGCGCGGGTTTCCGGGGGCCGTGATGAGCCCCTGCTCGCGATGGGCAACGGTGAACACGCTGACCGGGCGATCGGGGAACAGGTGCCGGACGTACGGGAGGTTGTACTCGCCGGACGGCACGTCGAGCAGATGACATCCGGCGACGTCGGCGAGGCCTTGGCGCAGCGCGATGAGGTTGTCGAGACTGCCCGATACGCCGATCACCGGGCGATGCCCCTCCTCGGCCTCTGAAGCCAAGAGGCCCATCGCGAAGTCGTGGCTCGCGAATACGACCACAGGTGCGTCGGGCCCCTCGGGGCGTACGACGCGTTCGATCATGAGCGCCGGAGCCGCCGCGCCGTAGTACTTCTCGGTGTAGTTGCGGACTGTCCGTGTCTCAACCAGGGAGATCAGGCCGGCCGCCTCGAGCACCTTCACGTGGTGCCTGATCCAGGCGGGATGCTTGCCCCGCTTCGCTCCCAGTTGGGAGATGGTGGCGGGCGCAGTCATGAGGTCCTGCAGGATCGACAGCCGATGGCTGTCCGCGATGGCCCGAAGCTGGTCGTCGCCGGTCAGTCTCGTGAGTGATGCCATGGTCTCCACCCTAAGAAAGTGCGTATCGTAGAGGATGTGCCCGAAGGCGCGGGGGGTCAAGCCATTCCGCCGAGGCCGAACGGGCCCTCGCCCGGAGCTCCCGCCTTGGCTGCGCAACGTCGCCGACCGCACCCTTCGTGTACGCTCCTACCAGTCGCAACGATGGACGGAACGGGGTGCCATGAAGTACGCGGTCATCATCTTGGACGGCGCGGCCGGCTGGCCGCTCGAGCAGCTCGGCGGACGCACGTGCCTCGAGGCTGCCGAGACCCCCGTTCTCGACAGTCTCGCGCGCGAGGGGCTACTCGGCATGGCTCGCACGATCCCTACCGGGACCGAGCCGTCGTCTGCGGCTGCATGCACGTCGATCCTCGGCTACGACCCGGTCGCCAGCTACGTGGGCAGGGGAGCGATCGAGGCGGCGAGCATGGGCATCACGCTCGATCCCGGTCAGGTCGCGATGCGGCTGAACCTCGTGACTCTCGGCGACGACATCATGCAGAGCTACTCATGCGGGCACATCTCCACCGAGGACGCCCACGAGCTTCTCGCCGAGCTTGACGACGCGCTCTCCGACGACACCTTCGCGTTCTACCCCGGTGTCGCGTATCGCCAC
>CAYHCN010000145.1:0-5273 GCA_964354945.1 uncultured Eubacteriales bacterium | reverse complement strand
CCTCAGTGATCACGACGGGCAGGGGATGGTAGTTGTGCGCGCCGAAGGTCGACTCGAGTGAGATGAGTTCTCCGCTGTTGGGCGAGGCAGTGACCGGCTCGTTGGGCAGGGCCGATGAAGACATCCTCACGCTCCTTCTAGTGGGGAACCGACGGCCGAACGCCGGGGTGACGCCCGTCCTAGCGCCCCGCGCCCCTCTCGACTGCATCCGCCACTCTAACGGAAGGCCGGCTCCATTCGGAACCGGCCTTCCTGGTGTCACGCTTCGGAGCAGTCTCGCATCGCCGTCCGCTGGCGCTGATCGGGGTGCAGTCTCGTGCCGCTACGCTGCCCGCTTCCAGGGCGGGGACTTCAGATCGAGTCCCTTGAACTCCTCCATGAGGTGGGAGATGTTGGGGAAGCTGATCGAAGGACGCCACTCCGAGATGCGCTGCGCGCTCATGATCAGCGCAATCGCGACGAACGCGAACCCGCCGAACAGGGCGCACGCGATGATGAGGGCCGCCTTCGTAGAGAGCAGGACGCGCGAATCCTCGGAGACGTTGGCGCTGCGCGAGAGCAGCAGGCCGATCGTGCTGCGCTTGATGTCCGCGTCGCCGGTCACTACCACCGCTGCGCCGACCTGGGTAGCGTCGAGCTGCTTGCCGATGATGACCGGGGCGGCGGCCTGATGGATCTCCATGTCGCCGCCGACGATGACCGCGCTCGCGTACGCCTGCGAGAAGGTCGCCCCGCCGGTGGTGCGCAGAATCGGCACTGCCGAGACGGTGATCTGGGCATCGCCGTCGACGTTCGCCAGGCCTATCGCGCTGGCTGTCGCGGTGAGCGAGTTGCTATGTGACGAACCGATCGCGCTGCCGCTGGCGTGGATATCGTCGGCCTCGGCGGATGCGATGGCCGAGAACGTCGCGGTGAGCGAGTCCACGTATACGGTGTCCTCGGCGTCAGTATCGAGCGCCCCGCCCTCGGCGATCGCGTCGACGTCGGTGGGGGTTTTTGCCTCGTCCTTTGCCATGGCTCCTCCTCGTGCTGTTCCGGATCCTCTTGCCTAAGTATCCCCGTTCGGGTGCGGATGAGCGCTTCCAGCGCCTTCCATTTCGGGGACTCCCGGCGACCGCAGGGACGCATCGAGCCCGAGGCCCTCGGGTACACTGTCACGGACACGAAACCGACTTCGCCGTGCCGGCCTCGGCACGGCTGTTGCCCGACCGCCAGTCCACCACGGTTGCACGAGGAGTCCGGGTAGCATGGCCACGTCTACGACCAATCGTCTCACCGAGGTGCTCGACCGCTGGGAAGCGGTCATCGGCCTCGAGATCCACACCGAGCTGACCACGCTGAACACCAAGATGTTCTGCGGCTGTCCCGTCGAGTTCGGCGGGGAGCCGAACACGCGAGTGTGCCCGGTGTGCCTGGGTCTGCCAGGCGCGATGCCGGTGCCCAACGAGGCCGCCATCGAGGCCACGGTCCTCGCCGGTCTCGCGCTCGAGTGCGTGATCTCTCGGGAGAGCCAGTTCCACCGCAAGAACTACTTCTATCCGGACATGCCCAAGGATTACCAGATCTCTCAGTACGACCTGCCCTTCTGTCTGGAGGGACACGTCGACGTTGAAGTAGAGGGTGAGGGTGCGAAGCAGCGCGTTCACCGAGAGGGGACGTCGGGGCCCGCGCCCGGTGCAGAGGGCGACGCCTACGTCACCCGCATCGGGATCACTCGCATCCACCTCGAAGAGGACACCGGCAAGATGGTTCACGTGGGCGGCTCGGAAGGTCGGCTTGCCGGTGCGACGCACTCCCTGGTCGACTTCAACCGGGCGGGCACCCCACTCATCGAGCTCGTGACCGAGCCCGACATCCGGACCCCCGAAGAGGCCCGTCGCTTCGCGCAGAAGCTGCGCCTGACGTGGCTGTCGCTCGGCATCTCTGACTGCAACATGGAGGAGGGCTCGCTGCGCGTCGATGCCAACGTGAGCATCCGTCCTCGGGGCGAGGCCGAGTTCGGGACCAAGGCCGAGGTCAAGAACATGAACTCGTTCAAGGCGCTGCACGACGCGCTCGCTTACGAGATCATCCGCCAGGCCGAGGCGCTCGAGCAGGGTGGACGGATCGTGCAGGAGACCCGCCATTGGGACGTCGGCGCGAAGCGGACCAGCTCGCTGCGCTCCAAGGAAGAGGCGCACGACTACCGCTACTTCCCGGAGCCCGACATGGTGCCGTTCGAGTTCTCCGACGAGTTCGTCGACTGCATCAAGCAGCGCCTCCCGGAGCTTCCCGACGCGAAGCGCACGCGGTTCATGGCCGACTACGGTCTGCCCCCGCACGACGCGACCGTTCTGACCAGCGACCTCGATCTGGCCAGCTTCTTCGAGGTCGAGGTGACGATTGCCGGGACCGAGCGGGCCAAGGCCATCAGCAACGTGATGCTCAACGACCTCTCGGCGTACCTCAACGCGAACAGCCTCTCGGTCGTCGACTCGAAGGTGCAGCAGGGGATGATCGCCGAGCTCGTCGAGCTGGTTGAGGCCGGGACGATCTCGGGCAAGCAGGCCAAGGACGTCTTCGCCGAGATGGTTGACACGGGTGACGCTCCCGGCGCGATCGTCGAGCTGCGTGAGATGAAGCAGGTATCCGATACGGGGGCGATCGAGGCGGTCGTCGACCGCGTGCTCGAGGCGAATCCGGATCAGGTCACGGGCTACCGCGCGGGCAAGACCGGGCTGATGGGCTTCTTCGTCGGCCAGGTGATGCGCGAAATGGGCGGGCAGGCCAACCCGCAGGTCGTCAACGAGGTGCTCAAGACCAAGCTGGGCTAGGCCTTCGGAGGCCCCTCTCGCCCGAGGTCGGGTGACTCGTCGGCGCCTGGCCAAAGTCGCTGCACGGTCGTGCGCTCGGCGGTCGCGTTCCTCGCCACCAGCGCCCTGCCGATCCGGTCAGTCCCCGGACAGGTTTGCGCAAGCCGCCCCCTCGAAGCTGGTCTCCGTAGCCCTAGCTTTCATAGGAGCGATCGCTCCCTCGTTCGCTAGGGCCGAAGGGACAGGGTCCGAGTCAGCAGGTCTGGGGGCACGGCATGGGCCGGAAACCCGCGAGAACCACGCTCGAGTATGTCTTCGGTTCGCGCTCGAGAGCGCACGTGATGCGTGCGCTCTTCGCCGGACCCCATCATCGCCCGTGGCTGCGAGAGATCTGTCGGCACGCCGGCAGCATGTCCGCGGTTCGCCGCGAGCTCGAGTACTGGCGCTACGTTGGGCTCATCAATCCGAAGCGTGAGGGCGGGGCGGTGTTCTACGAGGTCGACTTCTCGCATCCGCTCGCAAACCCGCTGCACGCGCTCGTCGCCAACGCCGAAGCGTACGACCGCTACCTCGACGAATGGCCCCCAAGGCTCATTGTGCTCAGGCGAACGAAGCCCGGTCCGTAGCGCCCGAGCCGGCGCCGATCCTCGCGGTCGGGGCGCACACGAGCCCACTGCCTCTGGAAGGAACTACCGGCTTTGAGGTGCCGCCGAAGCGGGCAGAAGAACTCAGGCGAACGTCCTCATCTGTGGACGGTGTGGAGGGAGTCGAGGATGTCTTCCAGGGGTGCCGGTAGCGGGTGGCTGCGTGATGGCCGGAGAGTGGAAGCATCGCCATCTGTCGCGCGCGCGGTTCTGATCTCGCTGATCACTCTCGCCGTCTTCTTCATCGTGGTCGCGTTGCTGGCGTCCATGTCCGGCTGCTCCACCTCGCCGAGTAGCGGCATCAACGGAGTGGTGACCATCGGTCCGACCGAACCGGTGGCGACTTCGGGAGCATCCTCGGCGAGCAAGCCCTACGCGGCCAGGCTCATGATCACCGAGCAGGGTGGGCAGCACCTGAAGCGGCCGGCGCGTGTCGAGAGTGGCCCGGACGGGAGGTTCAGCGTGGCCCTCGAACCCGGGACCTACGTCATCGAATCCGACGGTGGGCAGACGCCGCCGACCCTGACACCGGTGACCGTCCAGGTCGAGGAGAACCGCTACGCCGACGTGACGGTCGGCTTCGACAGCGGCATTCGCTAGGCAGCTGGGGCTGGCAGCTGACGCTGGCAGCCGAACGCGACCGCCTGCCCGAGGGGCGCTGCCGCCCAACGCCAGCGACTGACCCTCGGCGGCGCTGCAGGTGCCGTTCGACGGCTCGTCAACGCGCCGGCCGTTACGACGGCTCGCAATTCGCGGAATACACCCCTCAAGATGACTCGCACACCGACAAGTCACCGCGTCGCTCTCATTGAGGCCGGGTCTCCCGGCCTCAACATCTATTCGCACGTCGCGATGGGCCGAGGCGTCGGGCTGCTCGCGACGGTCCTTCGCGATCACGGCTACGATGTGAAGGCGTTCATCGAGGACGTCAGCGGCAGAGGCTCGATCGACTGGGATTGGGTTCGCAGCGCCGAGGTCGTCGGCTTCTCGGTCATCACCTGCACGATGCCCAGGACGCGCGACCTCATCGCTCGCGCTCGTGCCGAGAATTCCGCGGCAACGATCCTGCTCGGCGGACCCGAGGCCACCTGCGCTCCCGAGCGCAGCTTCGAGGCGGGTGCCGATGTCGTCCTTCGGGGCGAGGCCGAGCTCACGCTACCGCGGCTGCTCGCGGCGCTTGCCGGTGAGAGCGACGAGTCGCTCGCCGACATCGAGGGCGCCATGTGGCGCGAGGAGGGGGCGCTTCGGGAGGGCCCGCCGGCTCGCCAGCTGACTCGGATTGAACTCGACGCGCTTCCGCTGGTCGACCACTCGCTGGTTCACAACGCGCGCAGCATCTCGGTGGCACCGGTGTGGCGGGCGAGGGGCTGTCCCTCGAGGTGTGACTTCTGCGAGGTCTGCGAGATCTGGCCGCGCTACGTGTCGCGCGACCCCGGGATCACCGTGGACGAGCTGGTGAGCGCGCAGGACGACGGATACGGCACGGTCTTCCTCATCGACGACAACGCCGCAGCCAACAAGCCGGCGTTCAAGGAGCTGCTCCGCGACGCGGGCAAGCGCGGCTTCGCCCGCGGGCTCGTGACCCAGATACGCGCCGACTCGGTGTTCGACCGCGAGGGTCGGCTCGACAAGGAGCTGCTCCGCCTGCTCAAGAAGGCCGCCAGCATGACGGTGGTGTGCATCGGCGTGGAGAGTGCCGACGACGCCGACCTCGAGCGTCTCCACAAGGGCATTGACAGCAAGCGCATGGCGAAGGCCCTGAAGGCGATGAAGCGCTACGGGCTGCTCGTCCACGGCATGTTCATCGCGCTGTCCGAGGACTCGGCCGAGGTCATCC
>CAYHCN010000144.1:0-5279 GCA_964354945.1 uncultured Eubacteriales bacterium | reverse complement strand
CCCGGGAACAGCACTTCCGTGCTTCGCGAACGCTGGTTGGAGGCACGCGTGGTTGGCCTCGACAGCTCAGCGGAGATGGTTCGGACTGCGCGCGAAAGAGACCCTGAGGCGGAGTGGGTCGTCGGCGGCATCGAGGACTGGCGCCCTGCGACGCCGTTCGACGTGGTCTTCTCGAACGCAGCGCTGCAGTGGCTTCCCGACCACGGTCCGCTCGTCAGGCGTCTGTTCGCCCAAGTAGCCGAGGGAGGCGCACTCGCGTTCCAGATTCCCAGCGCCGAGTACTCGCAGGTTCGAACGCTCATCCACGAGGTGGCGCTCGAAGGTCCGTGGTCATCGCGAATGGCAGGGCCCAGTGGGGCTCTGACCATGGAGTCACCGGCCTTCTACTACGACCACCTCGCACCTCAGGCTCGATCGGTGGACGTATGGGAGACCGAGTACATCCACGTCATGGAGTCGGCGTCTGCAATCGTCGACTGGATCTCAAGCACGGGCTTGCGACCCTTCCTGGCGGCCCTCGAGTCGGACCAAGAACGCCAGGATTTCGTGGCGCGTCTTCGCGAACGAGTCGGCGGGTCATATCGGCCGCGCGCGGACGGGAGAGTCCTGTTCCCGTTCAGGCGGGTCTTCGTCATTGCCTACGCTTAGTGCTCGACCGCTCGCCCTCGACCGCATCAACCTGACGCGCAGGGGTCAGGCGCGACTATAGTGGTCGAGAACGCGCAGGTCGTGCTACTCACCGTGAGGCACGCTGGTTCCCCGAGGGGTAGGCAAGAGCAGCAGCCGGAGAGCCCATGAGCCAATCATTGCCAACCGAAGGGGCCAAGACCCTCCGGGAGGCGACGACAGCCGACTTCGACGACATCCTCCGCCTCAACTCCGACTGGGTTCACTTCACGAGCGCCTTGGACCGATCCGCGCTGGCCCGGCTGCACGAACAGGCTGCGTATCACAAGGTCATCGAGTCGGACGATCGGGTCGTCGCCTTCTTGCTCGCGCTTCGAGAGGGTGTCGAGTACGACAGTCCCAACTACAGATGGTTCTCCGAGCGCGGAGGTGTATTCCTGTACATCGATCGCGTCATCGTCGATCGCACGGAGCAGGGCGGCGGACTGGCCACGATGCTCTACGACGACCTGTTCTCGTTCGCCACGTCGCAGTCAATTCCGCAGCTCGTGTGCGAACTTGACCTGAAACCGCCCAACGAGGCGTCACGGCGCTTCCACGACGCGCTCGGCTTCCGCGAGATCGCCACGCAGTGGGTCGCGGGCGGTGCGAAGCGCGTCTCCCTTCGGCAGGCAGAGGTTGGCTGACACCGGCGTGCGTCACTCCGGGAGAGTAGGAGCGCGAGATGTCCGAACTGGATCCCGAGACGGTTGCGACGCAGCTCCTCGTCGTGCTCGACGAGGCATTACTCGGCGCGTCGGGACCGACCACCTACTTCGTCGCCAACAGCCCGGACTCGGGATTCCTCGGCGCTCTTGCCCAGGTCGATGCGGAGACGGCCTCTAGGCCGATCGGGGGCAGATCCATCGCCGCCCACGCCAACCACGTCGCCTTCGGGATGGAGGTCTCGGTAGCCTGGATCGCGGGCGACAAAGCCCCGCGTGACTGGAATGAGAGTTGGGAAGTCGCGGGTGTCGACGACGAGGCGTGGGAGCTGCTGCTCGCGAGACTCGGGCAGCAGTACCGGGCACTGCGACGGGGAATCGAGTCGACAGCCGGGCGCGACAAGGAGGCACTTGTCGAGGCCGTCGGCTCGGTCGCTCACATTGCCTACCATCTCGGGTCGGTGTGGCAGAAGCTCGCCGTGGCGCGTGCGCCGGGACCCTCCGAGAGCTGAGCGCGGTACCATAGAACGTGGCGGGGTCTCAACACGCCTGCGGCAGGGGAGCGGCATGACCAGCACGTCGCGCCAGCACAGCTCTGACGAGTTCGGCCAGTCGAGGTCGGGCACACCCGTCGCCGGACTCGACGGTCCGATGATCGGAGCGGCGTCACTGATCATGGTCGACGCGCTCGTCGAGCACGAGGCGAACGCCACGCCACCCCCGCCACCCGTCTCGGTACGGGAGTTCTTTGGCGCCTTCGCGGTGATGCTCGTGGTAGGCGCAGCTCTGCTGGCCTTCCTGTCGACGGAGCCTGCATCCGACTCGGTGGTCCTCGCGCTCTTCCTTGCCGTCAACATTCTGCTCCTTCTGCGCCTCTACCGTTGGAGCATTGCCGCGGTGCGTAAGGACGATCGTCCGACGTGGCGCAGTCTACTGCGGAGCGCGCGGTGGCTGCTCGTGGTGAACGTGCTGGTCGCCGGTGGCGTCGTGTGGTGGCGAGTGCTCGCCGACGTGCCGAGTGAGCAGCTGGCCGCGACCGCGTTCGTCGCAGGTGCCCTGGGCGGTCTCGCACTCGGGCTGATCATGTCCGGTCTGATCATGTTCCGTACTCGCAGGGCGTGGGACCGCGTGGAGGCGACTTGCGCCGATGCCTGAGGGCCGAGCATTGACTGGCACTGGATACTCGTGAGGAGCTAGAAATGGCAAACAGGTCGACCGCAGCAACGATCGACGAGTACATCGCCGAGTTTCCCCCGGAGGTGCAGCGCCGCCTCCTGGAGATTCGCGCACTCATCCGCTCCCTCGCGCCAGATGCGACCGAGTCGATCAGCTACGCGATTCCTACCTTCGACCTCAACGGCAAGCATCTCGTCCACTTCGCGGGGTACGCGCACCACATCGGGTTCTATCCGACCCCCAATGGGCTCGAGGCGTTCGCCGAGGAGCTCAAGCAGTACAAGGCCGGCAAGGGCTCGGCTCAATTCCCCCTCGATCAGCCGCTACCCACCGAGCTCATCCGACGGATCGTCGAGTACAGGGTCGAGCAGCTCGGCGGCAAGCCAGCGAAGTAGATGGGTCCCGTGCGGGAGGACAGGCGGCCGGATAGCGTTTTCTCGGCGAAGCTGATCGCCCCGGGCATTGGGCTGGTCACCTACGACAGCGCGCAGCGGTTGGACGACGGGACCGTTCGCAGCGCTCGCCGCAGCTCTCTCTGGCGGCGCGAGGACAAGGGCTGGAAGCTCGTGTTCCACCAGGGCACGCTCATTACGCCGTATCCGCCCGACGTAACCTGAACCCGGAGGAACCGTGCAGCTCAACCTGCGTGTTCTCGACGAGCAGCTCGCCGTCTGCCGCCTCGAGGCGCATGTCGATATCCCCACCTGGGCCACGTCCTCGTCGTTGTGCTCGGTGACCTGGACCGCCGAGGAGACGTCGGTAGTCTGCCTGGAGTCTGCTGTTCCAAAGGATGTGCAGTGCGAAAGGGGATGGCGCGCCGTCATGCTTGTCGGGCCGTTCGAGTTCAGCCTGACCGGAGTTCTGCGTGCAGTACTTGGGCCCCTTGCGGACGCGGGTGTGAGCATCTTCGCCGTGTCGACCTTCGACACCGACTACGTGCTCGTGAAGCAGTCCGCAGTCGAAGCAGCGCAGACCGCCCTCGAAGCTGCGGGGCATCGGTTCGTGTGACCAGGCGAGCCGTGTAGAATCCAGGTGTTCGCGCTAGGGAGAGTCACATGAGCGAGCACAACGGCGACGAATTCGGGAAGCACACGCCCACCAACACGACGGTGGGTGTCGGCGATCCCGAGCAGGGCCAGTTCATGGCTCCTACCTTCATCATGCTGCAGGGGCTCGACGAGCAGCGCGACAACACGCCCGGCTGCATCGATAGGACGCCGCCTGGACCCGCCGAGTGGAAGGTGATCGTGGCCCTCGTCGTGATGTTCTTGGTCGGCGCCGCGGTCATTTGGGCCTTCTCGCACTACGGATGGCACGCCCCGGACCTTCCCGACCGGCTGTGAACTGACTTGGTCTGCATCGTGCGCGGGTACGCTCGCCCGCGCGCGAATCCCACCTCGGCATTCCACGTGCTCTGAGGCGTCGTATGGGACAATACGTCGCTGACATCGGGCGAAGTCCCGCCGAGACCCGCACGCACACTCAGGAGGTCTACGTGTTGAAGCGATCGATCGCAACGCTGCTGGTCGGGCTCATGCTCATCTTGGGCATGGCTCTGGCCGGATGCAGCAACAATGCCGCCGAGCCGGTGGAGCCGGCGGTACAGGCCGAGCAGCCCGCGCCTCAGGAAGCACCCGCCGAGGCCACAGCCACCCCCGAGCCGGCCCCCCAGCAGGCCACCGAGCTCAAGACCGAGGACCTCGTGAAGGGCAAGGGCGCAGCAGCTGTCGCCGGCAAACAGGTGACCGTGCACTACACGCTTTGGTACAACGGCACGAAGATCGAGTCGTCGAAGGACTCGGGGCAGCCCTTCAGCTTCGTTCTCGGCTCCGGCGAGGTCATTCCCGGTTGGGATCAGGGTGTCCCCGGTATGAAGGTCGGCGGCAAGCGCAAGCTGACCGTTCCGCCGGAACTCGCCTACGGCGCGCAGGGCTCGCCCCCGGCGATCCCGCCGAACGCCACCCTCGTCTTCGAAGTCGAGCTCGTCGGCGTGCAGTAGGTTCTGAAGTCATGGCAGCGGCCGGGGCGCCCCGTGTGCCTCGGCCGCTCGCTTTCAGGGGGAAGCCGCGTTGAGACGGTTCTCGGAGTGGCTCGATCATGTGGCGTCTGGCTGGCTGGCGCTTGCCGGCGTCGCGGTCTTCGCGCTCTTCATCGTGTTCGTGCTGCCGGCACAATCGAGCGTCGAGCCAGCTGGCAGCGCCCAGAACGTGCGCTCGCCGGACCTTTCCTTCTGGTACACGCCGAGCGACCTCTACGCCACGGCAGCGACCTACGGTATCGAGGGTCGCGCGGCGTACGTCCGGGCACGAGGGACCTTCGACATCCTGTGGCCGCTCGTCTACACCGCCTTCCTGGCGCTCACGTTGTCGTGGATCTCCCGCCGGATGCCCGACCGGCGTCGGTGGCGACGCGCGAATCTCGTCCCGATCGGGGCCGGAGCGTTCGACCTGCTCGAGAACGTCTGCACATCGGTGGTGATGCTGCGCTACCCGGCCACAACCCCCGTCGTGGACGTGCTGGCGCCTGCGTTCACCGTCTCGAAGTGGACCTTCCTCGGAGTTGCCTTCGTGCTCGCAGGAGTGGGTACAGTACTGGTCGTCTGGGACGCGATCCGCGTCCGTCTTCAGCCTCAAGGATGAGGTGAGCCTCGTGTGCCGCAACATCAAGGTCCTGTTCAACTTCGACCCGCCGGCGAGCGATCAAGAGATCCGATCGGCAGCGCTGCAGTACGTCCGCAAGATCAGCGGGTACGCGAAGCCATCGGCCACCAAC
>CAYHCN010000143.1:0-5289 GCA_964354945.1 uncultured Eubacteriales bacterium | reverse complement strand
AACCTGCGACACCAGGTTTAGGAAACCTGTGCTCTATCCCCTGAGCTACGAGGGCTCACTGCATCCGCATCCGGGTAGACGACCGGCGCGCCTACTCTCGGCCAGCGGACCTCTCGCCCGCTGGTACTGCGAGCGCCGGACTCGGCTCCCGCCAGGGAGCTGAGGCATCGGTATTGTATCGTCTGCCGGTGTGGTTCGCTGTAGGCCGCCGATCGGCCGCCTGCGCAGCCGACCCGTGCCCTCTTACGCCCGGTGACGAACGCCACCCCGGCCACCGGGGACTTGAGATTCTCGCCTAGTCTCGCGCGTGGTTCGGCGCGTCAGCCGCTTCGCTCACCCGATGAGCGGAGATGACGAACGTGAACGACGAGGTCGAAACCCACTCGCCGACCAACTCGAAACCGGCTGCCTCTATTCCTCGGCGAGAGGCGTAGTTGTCCGGGGAGGCGTAGATGAACAAGGGCCCGTCGCTCGCGCACAAGAAGACGCCGTGTTGGAGCAGCCTCCCGTAGACGCCCTGCCTTCGGTATTCGGGTGCCGTCCAGAAGGGCCCGAACATGGTGCCGGCTCGCTCGTCGGCGTTGAAGCGCCGGCGGAACGGCCCCCACTCCTGCAGCCACCCGTAGCCCTGCAGGGTTCCGCCGTCTCCGGTGAGGCACATGACGCGCGCCTTGCGTCTTGCGAGGCGATAGAACATGACGTTGAGGAACCGGTGCGGCAGGATCGTCCTCCGGAAGCTCATTGGGATCTCGCCGGGTGAACGGTACAGGTCGATCGACGAGCCGCGGCGGCCCGTCCCAGGCATGGGCGCCCGGGTGTAGAGGGCCACGTGCCGCTTCTCGTAGACGAGCCTGCGGAGGGCTGGAAGCAGGTCCGTCATTCGAAGGTCCCTGCAATCCGGACCAGTCTGTCGAAGCCCTCCAGCTCAGGCCACCGCGTTCCCAGGAGCCGTGCGAGGCCCACCCGTGCTCCCCACTCGGCTATCCGAGTCCTGTCGGCGATGCTCGCGGTCCTCGAGAGGATGACGTTGAGCCGGCAGTAGGCCTTCCGGTACCCCAGGCGCTCCAGGTACTCGTTGATCGTCGTCGGGTGCAGCACTGTACGGGAGCCGTTGGTGACGTACTGAGCGCCGCGCTCGAGGTTGAATCGGGTGAGCTCGTAGAACAGAGCCGCGTTGGCGTTGTGGCTGTCCATCTCCGGGTCGGACTTCGTGCTACCCAGCACGACGGCGCCATCCACAAGCTCGCAGGCGGCAAACGCGGCGAGTTGCTCGTCGACGAAAGCTCCCCAGAACTGAGTGCCGGCGTAGCCGGCGAGCGAATCAACCTGCTTGGCGTAGGCATCATGCGAAGGGGGCTGGCTCCCGTAGTCGAGAACCGCTTGGCGGTAGATGGGGTAGGCAAGCTCCGAGAAGTCGCCTGACTCGATGAGGCGCACGGTGCAATCGCGGAGACCGCGGCGAATCGCCCGACGGCCGCGTGAAGAGACGACGTTCTCGACTTCGTAGTCGGTCTGGTCGCACACCGTCCACCACCATTCGGACGGCTCGGCCCGATCCCAGTCTGTGGTCCAGTACGCGAGGAGGGCGCCGACCTCGTCGATGGCGCGCCGAACCGCCTTGGGGTCGACCTCGATCGCTACGTGGGGCATCGAAACCGGTCGAAGGATGCGGCCGTAGAGGTGCCATGGCGTCTGGCCCAGCTCGACCACGTCTTGCAGATGCTCCGCGTAGTCTCGATGTGTCAGGCCGTTCAGATCGGCATCCCCCTGGTCCGAGTCGGCTGCGGCGTTCTTGTCTGCGGCGCTGGGCTCCAAGACCACTGCTGTCCCCTTGCTGCCAGCTCGACCTCTCTCGCAACCTTAGCGCACCGTTCCCCGCACGGACACGTGCCGCTCCCGCTATCCAACGGGTCTCGCCACCGCACATCACCGGCGCACTATCCCGACATCGGCCTCGGGGCAGTCGCAGTGCCTCCAGAACGGGCACTATGTCGGTAGTGCTCCCCCTAACCTCTGGAGGTCAACATGCGCAACGTCTGGAAGCAGGTCGAGCTGATCGCGTCGATGCCGAGGCGGGTGGGCTTGCTGAGAGACGTGTGCCGAGTGTTGAACTCGGAGGGCATCGATATTCGCTCGATCGAGGCCTACGACAATGGGGATCGCGGCGAGTTCTACCTCATCACCAGCGACGACGATCTCGCCACCTCCGAGCTTGCCGAGATGGAAGCCGATGTCGCCTCGGCTGAGGTGGTCTGCGCCGAGCTGGACAACCGTCCTGGCGCGCTGCTGGCTCTCGCCGAGTCGATCGCCGACGCAGGAATCAACATTTGGCAGATGCGCTGCACAAGCACTGCGACCAACGAGACCGCGCTCGTCGTGTTCCGTGTCGAGGACCCCGACGCGCTGGTCGACATGCTCGGCGGTCTCTAGGAGCGCCAAGTCCTCGCCAAGGTCGTGGTTCGGACCGAGTCAGGGGGAGCGTCTCCTTGGTCTGCCCCCCGATGGCCGCTCCCGTGCGGATCGCGCCCGTCCGTTGAGAATCGTGCCACGCTGTGCGAGTGTGTCGGCAGCCGACGATGAACGTCATAATCTCAGCAGGCTAGGCACTTGGGTACACCCGACCGAGGGCAAACGGGGGGCTGTCAGTGAGTGGGCACGGCTCGCACTCGTCACCGTGGCGCCAGGTGGCCATCGTTTCCGTCTTCGCCGTGGCGCTGTCCTACCTCGAGTCCGCCGCGCTCATATACCTCCGAAACATGTTTCCGATCACCAGCCGTGTCGGCGTGTCCGCGCCGAGTCCAGCGAACATCTGGAAGTCCCTGCCCTACGCCGCCCTGCTCAAGCCCAGCGCACTGCTGACGGTGCTGCCCAACTCCAAGCTTGCTCACATGGAGATGTGGCGTGGGGCGGCCGCCATCGTCGTGATCGTGTGCATGGCGTGGCTGGTGGGAAGCAACCTGAAGAACCGGACGGCGTTCTTCCTCTACATCTTCGGGGTGTGGAACATCGCCCACTACGTCTTCTTGCGCCTTCTATCGGGGTGGCCTACGTCTCCGTCATCCAAGGACGTGCTGTTCATGATCCCGGGGCCTTCGGTGGCCGCAGTCTGGGTGCCCGTGCTGGTCTCGGCGGCGATGATCGCCGTCGGCATCTTCATCCTGAAGAGGGAAGAACACTAGCGCTTCGCCCGACCCCACCGCTGCCCGATCACCTCAGTCCGTCTTGCCGCGAGGTGGGTATATCGACCTCGTCGGGGCGAATCGGCGCCTGACTGGACGCCTTCTCCTCGGCTGAGGGACGAGAAGGTGAGTGCCATGGTTGAGAAGATTCTGACTCCAACGGATGGCTCGGATACCGCGAAGGCAGCAGTTCGGTTCGCCAAGGACATCGCGATCGCCGAACACGCAGAAGTCGTCGTCGTCGGCGTAGTCCACGATCTCCAATACGGAGACACGGCCGATGTGGACGCGACCCCGAAGATCCAGGCGGACATGCAGCGCGCGGTCGACGAGGAAGTCGCCCAGCTTGCCGCTGGTGGCGTCACCGCGACGGGTGAGCTGATTCAGGGCGCCAACGTGCACGAAGCCATCGAGAAGGAGGCTGCCGACGTCGGTGCCGACCTCATCATCATGGGCACCCACGGTCGAACCGGGCTCGGCAGGACGATGATCGGCTCGGTGGCCGACCGCGTGGTGCGCCATAGTGACGTTCCGGTGCTGCTCGTGCCGCAGCGCTAGGTCGCGGGTCGGCGAACCGCAGGTATCAGGGCGCCTGGCGGACTGGTTGCGGCCGGGCGCTACGGTCCCGCCTGCACGACGAAGATCTCGACCGTCGAACCGCGCTTGACGGTGGTGTTGGGCGCGGGATCTTGGTCGACGACCGTGCCCGGGGTAGTCGTGCTGCCCATCGGCGGCACGGTGGTGACCTTCACGACGAGCCCCGCGTTGGTGATCGCCGTGCGGGCCTCGGACTCGGTCATGTCGATTACCTTGGGCACCTTCACCGTGTCGGGGCCCTTCGACACTGTGATCGTCACCGTGCTCCCCACGGGGACCATGCCCCCCGACGGCTTTTGGGAGATGACGAGGCCCTTGGCCACGGTGTCCGAGAACGCCTCGAGGGTGGTGTACTTCAGCCCCGCCTTGGTCAGCGCGGCGCGTGCCTGGCTGCCGCTCTTCCCGACGACGTCGGGCGCTAGGACCATCTTCACGCCCTTGGACACGACGTAGGTCACCTGAGACCCCTTGGCGACGCTCTCGCCAGCGGCAGGAGTCTGCTTGATCACGTTGCCTTCGGGGACTTTGGCGCTGAACTCCTGTGGCCCAGGGACCGGTTGGAGGCCGGCGTCGCGAAGGATCTGGAACGCCTTGCCCTCGGGCTGGTTGACCACGCTGGGTACGGGTACCATCTCGACGCCCTTGCTGACCACGAGGCTGACCGCCGAGCCCTTCTCGAGACGTACTCCTTCACCAGGGTCCTGGGAGATGATCCTGCCCGCAGCGACCTGGTCGCTGAAGACGGGTTTCACCGAGCCGACGGTGAGCCCGAGGGCCTGGAGCTGGGTGGTCGCCTGAGGAACCGTCTGGTTGGCGAGGTTGGGCACCGAGACCGTCACCTTGAACAGGTCGAGGGCGTACGCGCCGTAGGCGACGCCGCCGAGAAGCAGGATGGCCAGGAGCACCCACGGCCAGACCGGACGGCGCTTCTTCTTCTGCGGTCCCCGTCGTACGGCGGTCTGCGCCGCGGCCTGCTGGGCCGGAGCGCCAACCTGCGGCATCACTGCAGTCTGGTCGGCGTAGGGAGCTGCTGCTGCGCCGGCGCCTGCGGCTGCGGCGGCAGCGACTGCGGCACCGCCTGCGGCGGCGGCGATGCCGGGCGTACGACCCTCGGCTACCGCGAGTAGGTCGGTGCGCATCTCGGCTGCCGTGGCGTAGCGGTCCGAAGGCCGCTTGGCCATCGCCTTGAGGATGACGGCCTCGAGATCGGGGCTGATCGAGGGGTTCACGACCCGAGGTGGGACGGGGGTGTCGTTCACTTGCTTGAGTGCGACGGCGACGGGCGTGTCGGCGTCGAACGGAGGCCTGCCGGTGACGGACTCGTAGAGCACCACGCCCAGCGAGTATAGGTCGCTCACCGGGGTGAGCGCGGTGCCTTGGGCCTGCTCGGGAGAGACGTAGTGCGCGGTGCCGAGCACCGACCCGGTCTGCGTCATCGTTGTCCCGCCGGCACGTGCGATGCCGAAGTCCATGACCTTCGCGCTGCCGTCGGGCTGGACCATGATGTTCTGTG
>CAYHCN010000142.1:0-5296 GCA_964354945.1 uncultured Eubacteriales bacterium | reverse complement strand
AGGTATTAAGAGGTCACCGGCGGCGTCTTCAGCACCCAGGGATCGTCCTGGGTGACCGAACCGGTCGCATTCGCCATGCCGCGCTCCTTCGTCTCGCTTCCTCTGCTCGGAAACGTACCCCAGGACCGCGTCGCGAAGCGTCCGCCTAGCGTCGAGCGACGCCGGCGCAGGGCCGTCAGGACTCTCGTTCACCGCGATGCATCCGGTCTCTCCGTCCGACCAAGGTGCAGTCTCGTGCGACAGATGCCGACCAGTAGGTAGAGCGAGCTCGGAAAGGAGCGGCCAGGTGAACGAACGCCGGGATCAGCTCAGGAAGATGCAGCGCGAAGCAATCTGGAAGTGGCGTTGGCTGGGATTCCGCAACAGCACGCCGGGATTCAAGGGGAGCCTGATCGTTCTGGGCGTTGCGGCAATCTACATCGCCGCACGCGCGCTGACTCGGTAGCCCGATTCAGTTGCGACTATGGGCGCTGGCGCCGAGGGCGGAGGGCAATCGGCCGGAACCTCAGGCTACCGTGCTCCTACCCCGCTCGCTCGCAGCGCCTCAAAGACAGCCCGGGCAATGAGCGTCGCGCCTTGTCCGCCCGGGTGCACGCCGTCGAACCGGAAAGCCTCCGGGTGGCGAGAGGTGATCTCGTTGATGTCGATGACGCCGCATCCAAGCTCACGTGCGAGACTCTCGATGGCGCCGCAAATCGCCTGGATTGCCGGTTCATCCATGCCGTAGCGAACCTTTGGGCTCCGCCTGACCCGGAACAATGCGGGGGGTGTCAGCAACCAGACCCGTGGTCTGGACTCCAGTGACCGGTAGTGCGTGATCAAACTGCGGTAGTCGGTCGCGAAAGGGCCCACGCCCTTCCAGTTGGCGCCCCTCGAGTCGTTCGTTCCGAGCATGATGAGCACGACGTCTGGTTCGAAGATGCTGCTGAGCGTGAATGCCTTGCTGGTCCAATAGGGACGGTCGGCACTCTGCTGAGCCGCGCGTCCGTTCACTCCGAAGTTGCGGACGCAGAATCGCTCACCGAGCATCGCTTGCAGCTGCGCAGGATACGAACTCCTCTTCCTGCGCCAGACGAACGTCCCTCGCGTGATGCTGTCGCCGACGCAGGCGACCTTGAGGACGTCCGGGTGAGCTGCGTTGGAGTTGACTGAGGGTGATTCGCTCGGTTTCGATCCGACTTGGTCCCGCTCCATCAGCGTCCCGATCCGTCAGGCCGCACGTCTACTGAGGAGCATTGAGCTTCTCGTTGAGCTCGGTCACGGCCTGCTCGAGATCCTCGGCCGTCCGCATCGAGGTGGCGGTCGGGACGCTCGTCGTGACGAAGTGCTGCGCGTAGGGGAAGCACGCAGCTTCGAACGGCATCGGGTCCAGCATGCCTCCGCCGAACGTGTTGGTGCACAGCGAGATGCCGTCGAGCGGAAGCTTCAGCGCCTGGGCCATCTCCCTAGGGTCGAACACCAGGCTGAACGGCTTGGTGCATTGCTGCAGCTCACCGCCGTAGTCGACTGAGAGGTTGCCCTCGACCCACAGGCGCTTATCGAGTTCCGTGAGCACACCGTTCTTCAGGTCGGCGACGAGGGTGAGGCTGTTGCCGGACTTTGCGCTCGCGACATCAACGATGATCTCTCCGAGATAAGACGTCGTGACTACCGAATGCGCCGTGCTCGGGCCGATGAAGCCCTTGCTCGGGTCGTAGCTGTGCGTGTTGCTCTCATACTCGATGATGATCCAAGAGAGAAGCCCGGTCTTGCAGTTCTCAGCGATCAGATAGAACTCCACGCGGCTCCCCCAAAACACGCTTGTGTGGACGTTGAAGGCGCTGATGATCGCGCACGGTCGCTTGGGGGTGTCGCTGAACATCGCCGAGGGGAACAGGCTGTAGTCGGGCGGTAAGAGCCGCTCAGCCGCTTCCGTGTCGACGATCTCGAACGCGAGGAAGACGCCGTAGGGCTCAACGACGAAGCTCATGTATGGGTGGGTGCGGGCCCCTCGGTCAACGATGTAGCGCTGCAGTCGGAGCGGCAACTTGCGGAGCAGGCTGCTTCCCATGGTCGTGGACGCGACCGTGGCGGGGACCACCATCTTCTCAGTGTTCTTGACGTAGCGACGAAGGTCCGAGACCCGCATGTGTTCTCCTCGCGATATGAGCTTGCTTCGGGTCCGAGCGAGCGAACCGGCATTCACGCGTCGCGCGCGATCCTCATGTCTCCGGATAGCCCTACGATCGGGCGCCCGCCCTATTGCCACGCGCCCGTCCCCGCATGTCGAACGTGGATGCGCATGAGCTGCGCTCATGAGCTGGCACCAGTCTAGCGCTGACAGCCTACGCTCGATGCGCTTGCCAGGCCGCTGACGGACTACTTGCTGAGGACGGGCAAGGGAACGACGTCGTCCACACGCAGCACCCTCGTCCGCTTAGTCCACGGATTGGCGTTCGTGTACACCTCAAAGGCCGAGAGCACGCCTTCGACTACGAAGACCACACAACCGGCGGGAGCCGACTCCCCTTCGAGCGTGATTCGCGCATCGCCGCCGGTGATTCTGTCCGGACGCACGCGAGCGGGCTCAGCGTCGTACGAGAACTCGACAAAGAAGCCAGCGCCGCTGAGTTCGACCTCACTGATGGTCGCCGCAGAGAACTGCCGACGAAGCGTCTCGTGGGCCGGATCGTCACCGGCGAGGAGTCTTGGGACCAGCTCGTCTACGAGCTTTCGGACGTTCCCAGGAACGTTGCCGGCGTCAAATGCTTGCGGAAAGGAATCCACGATCCTCCAATCGGGGTCGGCCGGACCTGTATGCGCTTGAACCGTGCTCTCGCGCATCGGGACCACTCTAGCTCGCGGCGTTCCGCCTGCCCTCCGGTACGTCGAACCTTGATACGCACGACCTGCGCATTCGTGCTTCATGTTGGCCTGCGACCCCTGCGCGCCAGATCGATGCGCTTCTACGCAGTCTCCTGTGCCGGCCTCAGCAGCAAGATCGAACACAGGACCGAGATGAGTCCGACGACCAAGTAGCCTACTGCTGGGACGTTGAGCATGAAGACTAGCTCGAAGCCGCACCATAGAACGAGGAGCACCCCGGCGACGAGCGTGGCCAGGTACTGGCTCTCGCTACTCCGGAGCAGCATCACCGCTGCCAGCGAGTTCGGGAGGCCGAGCACAAGTACCATGGCCACGCCTATCCACAGGAAGTCCCCGAAGAACACGCTCGCCAGAGGCAGCCCCTGAATGACAGGAAGGAGCGCGGTGGCTTGGACAAGGCGTCCGTTTGGACCGGCGACGAAGAGCACTCCGCAGACCAGGCCTGCCACGCCGTTCAGGATGCTCACGACGATCAAGAAGCCGCGGGCCGCCTTCCGCATGCGATCCTCCCGGCTTCGATGTGCCCAACGTCGAGGCGCATCAGCGGGAGCCGGCGCGCGTCTCGAGTCTAGCGCAGGCGCTCTCCGCTGGATGCTCTGAATGGGACGCCGGTGCGATGCCTCGTCACGACCCGCCCCAGCCGGGCAACTGGCTGGCTTGCTTCACCCAGGCGGCGAACTGAACCTCGTCGAACTGGTCGTCCTCGTAGATGTTGAGGTACCGAACGTGCTCGTCCTTGGACTCGACCGGTGGAGGAGGGTCCAGCGACGTACCGTTGAAGAAAGCCACCTTCACGTACTTCGTGAAGCAGTGGAAATTCAGGAACCAGCCCCGCCCCTCCATGCCGTAGAAGGGCGAATTCCAACGCACCGCCTTCTGCACGCCCGGAACCGTGCGAACGATGACCGAGTCCAGGCGACGTCCGATGTCGCTCTTCCAGCCGGGCATGGCCGCGATGTAGGCCTGCACGGGAGCATCACCGTCGGCCTTCGCGATCTGAGGATTGCCCCCTGAGAGGAGGACCGGCTCGGCTGCGTCTCCGGAATTCTCGCTGTCCTTGCCCACCATCGCGATCACTCCTCACCCCGGGTCCGTCAGTGGTGGACGTGTAGTCGGCCTATTTCTTTTGCATGACCTACGAGCGAAGCGAGCCAAGTCATCCTACGGTTGTCCCCGCTGTACAGCGCCGACTCTCGCATCCTATCAGCCGAGAAAGCGTCGCAGAATCGCGGCGCGTGACACGAGGTCTGTGAGTTGCGCAGTATCGCCTTCATCCAATGAGCTGCGCATCCTGCGCACCAACTCGAGATGCTCAGTGTCCTCCGAGTACGTGTAGCCGGCTCGATCGAGCGAGGTCCGCAGCGAGTGGGTCATGAGAGGGCCTTCGAAATCGGTGTAGCACAGCGCCTCGCCGATCTTCGCTTCGAAAGAAGGATATGACTCCCTGACAAAAGCCAGGTCGTCCTCGTTCAGGGCGTCGAAGGCGATGAGTTCCGGGGGCAGGCCCAAGGAGTAGAGCGAGCAGGTGAACGAGATCGCCCGCGGTAGCGTCACGCCACCAAGCTCGCGGGCGTAGCCGAACAGTCCAATATGCAGCTTGCGGGCCCGGCGAGCCGGCACGTACTTCGCCATGCGGTTGATGTGCGGAGCTAGCTCGACGACGCACCGCCGATACGCTTCGCTACAGCGTTCGATGACCGCCAATGCGCGCTCGAAGTCAACCGGCGTCGCTGGTCCTGTCGCGCGTGCCTTGAGATGAATGCATGCAGCCCTGACCTCCTCCGCAGGGTGGTCGAACTTGAACGCCGACTGGATGCTGAACGTCACTGCACTCGGGTACTCTCTCCCCACCCGCTCCGCGGTGGCGGGAGACAGTCCTCCCCGAAATGGAGCGGAGCCCATTCCCATGATCGGGTGCAGTCGCACGCCCTTGCGGACGGACAACTCGTCCAGCCGGGCAAGCGCGATCTTGTTCGCCAGCGCGGCGGACACCAGACCGTAGTTCATCGCAGTATCGGATCGCGCAAGGAACACGCGCTGGTCGGTAACCTCCTTGTCGGCGAGGTACTCTTCGACGATGTCAGCTGCCCGCACCATGGTCGGCACATCTTCGAACAGCGGGATCACCTCGATGCGCGGAGGCGAGAACTCACCGATCCACTCGGCGATGGTGATGTCGTTATCTCGGAAGCGAGCGTGCTGCCGTCCGACGATGTGGTCGATGTAGTAGCGATAGATGCGATCGATGCACTTCGCCGAGGTTGTCATGGGCAGGATGACTTCAAAAACCGGCGCAACGTCGCGCCCGTAGAAGAGCCTGGCAGCGTCATAGGACCGAGGGATGCTCTCGAGGGTTTCGAGGAGGATCTTCGCCTCCGTCGTCTCCACGGTGGGGTTTGGGACTCGCAAGGTGAGCCGCAGATCCTCACCC
>CAYHCN010000141.1:0-5304 GCA_964354945.1 uncultured Eubacteriales bacterium | reverse complement strand
GAGGGGCGGCGGAGTGGGTTGATTGCGGCGGTCTCGAACCGTTTAGCCGGGCTGCCCGGAACCCCTCCCGGTCCCGCTCGGCTAGGCCCGCTCTCCGGGTACCATCACCCTATGGAGCCCATGGACTCCCCCTCCAAAATGCTCGACCAGCGTGTGAAGACCGCCTGGCGCATCCAGACGGCTATCGTCGCGATCCCCGTCGCGCTCCTCGGACTGATCGGCGCCGGCGCGCTGCGGGTCGCCGGCAGTCCGACGTGGATCGCGATCCTCGTCGGAGTCGCAGGCCTCGCCTTCGCCGTCATCATGCTGTGGCCGGTCCCCGAGGTCCGTTACCGGCGCTGGCGCTGGGAGGTCACCGACCTCGAGGTGCGCCTCCAGCACGGCCTCATCGTCATCGAGCGAGTCGTCATCCCGATGGTGCGCATCCAGCACGTCGACACGAGCCAGGGGCCGATCATGCGCGCGTTCGGGCTGTCCGAGGTCAAGGTCTCGACGGCCGCCAGCTCGCACGCAATCCCTGCACTTGCCGATGAGGACGCCGGCGTGCTTCGCGACAAGATCGCTGTCCTGGCGAGAGTGCGTGACGATGGCGGACTCTGAGCCGACGCCGACGCCGCCGGCTGCGCCGGTGCCGCCCGACGCCGCGCCGCAGCCTGCGCCGGCCGCGCCGGACCTTCAGCGCACGCACCCGCTGACGGTCGCCGTGAAGACCGGTCGCGCGGTCCTCTCGGCGCTCGGCTTCTTCCTCGCGTTCGTGGTCTTCGGCTCGATGGGAGGGCGCGGCTGGGAGTCGTTCGGCATCGCGGGCCTGATCGTGCTCGCGGCGCTCGCCTTTGCGGCCCTCACCTGGCTTTCGTGGTCGAGGTTCATGTACGGCATCGTCGGAAACGACCTGCTCATCAACGAAGGCATCCTCGTGCGCAAGCGCAAGACGATACCGCTTGCGCGCGTGCAAGGCGTGGACGTGCGCGCCGACCTGTTCAACCGCGCGCTTGGCCTCGTCGAGCTGCGCGTTCAGACCGCGGGGGGCGGGGACGAACCCGAGGCGGTGATCGGTTCGGTGCGCCTGGCCGAGGCAGAGGTGCTGCGCGCCGCCCTGCTCCGCGGCCACGTGACCGCCGCCGAGGCCGCCGGCACCGACGCCGCGAACCCCATTTTCGGGCAGCATCCCGTCGGGCGTATGAGCGACTTCCGGGGCGCACTCGGCGGTGCGGAGATCGCGCGCGAGGAGCCGGCATGCGAATACACACTCCCGCCGAAGATGCTCGTGATCTCGGCAATCACCTCCAAGCAGATCACGATCATCCTGCTCATCGTTCTCGGTGCGGGCACGCAGATCTTCGAGTGGGTGGGCGGGGGAGAGCTCATCGACGAGATCGGTCAGACTGTCGGGCGCCTCACCCTGCCCGCGCTCATCGCGCTCATCGCGTTCTTGGCCATCGTCGGTTTCGCGCTCGCGCTGGTGGTCGCCGTCGCGAAGACGTGGGGCTTCTCGGCACGCCGAGTCGCCGACCGCATCGAGACGGAGGCGGGCCTGCTCGAGCGCCGGATGACGTCAGTGCCCACTCGGCGCATCCAGTCCGTGAGCGTGCAGGAGACGTGGCTCCGCCGCCTTCTCGGCTACCAAGCGGTCTATGTCGAGACGGCCGGATTCGGCAGGGGTGAGGAGGACAAGGGCGGCATCTCCACGCAGGCGCTCATCCCGCTCGCGAAGCGCGACGAAATCGGCCCGCTCATGCACGGGCTTCTCCCCGAGGCCGAGGAGTTCCCACCGGCCCGGGGTCTGCCTTCCCGCGCACGCCGCTTCTACATGTTCGCGCCGACGCTGCTCGCGCTTGTGATCGCCGTGCCCATCGTGGCGTCGCTCGCCGTCTACTTCTGGCCGGGCGCGATCGCCGCGGGTGGTACCGCGCTCGTCGTCGCAGCGATCGTGGCGGCGACGCGCTACCTGAACTGGCGCTCGGCAGGCATCGGCGCCGACGAAGAGGCGCTCACCGTGCGCACAGGCCTCATCGGCCAGAACCACGTTCGCCTGGGGCGCAACCGCATCCAGTCGCTGCACGTGCGGCAGAACCCGTTCCAGCGTCGCGCTGGGCTGGCCACCCTCAACGCGTGGTCGGTTGCCGGCTCCTCCAAGTCCGTACACGGGGTCGCGCACCTGCCGCTCACCGACGCCGAGGCGATCGTCGAGTGGTTCCACGAAGGGATCGAGGCGAGCACTCGACCGGCGTAGCGGACACTGCTGACCGAAGCGCAGGCCGTTGCGCTGCTCCTGCCGGCGCAGCCGTTCGGGGTATAGTCATGCCGCGGACGGCGGAAGGGGCGGAGTGGCGACTCAGCGTGAGGTGAGCGGCGCGGTCGCCCGCAACCGGCCGCGGGCGCCCGCAGCATCCGCCCGGCCGACGATGGCGGCCCTCGAGGCACAGGTTGCGAGGCTTCTGAGCGTCTTCGACTCGGTGCCGGTCGCTGCCGTCGAGTTCGATGCGGACATGAGGCTCGTGCGTTGCAACGCTGCGGCGTCCGAGATATGGGGCGGGGACCGTCCCGGCTACCGGCTCGGCACGCGCAATCCGTGGGTCCTCGATGCCGCCAAGGAAGCCATCGCCAAAGGCGAGGCGGCGGCGCACTTCGCCGACTTCGAGACCGCCGACGGCGAGATCAAGCACCTGGTGCTCACCTACCTTCCGGACCTCGATGTGAGCGGCAGGGCTCGCCGCCTGTTCATCGAGGCCGTCGATGTTACGGGGGTCGAGCCCGAGGCGGGCGAGCTGTACCGGCCGCAGTTCGAGGCCGCGTTTCGGCAGCTGCTCGGAGGCGTCGTCGTCGCCAAGGCGCCCGATCTCGCGGTGCTCTACATGAACGCACGCGCGCACGAGATCCTCGGCGTGGAGATCGGTTACGTGCTCCGACCTGAGGGGACCGCGACGGACTCCGGCCAGCACGACGCCCTGGTCGCCGCCCTCGCGGACTCGCTCGACGGCTCCGTCGTTCGAGGGCGCGAGATCGTGCTGGGCGGCGGTGTCGGCACGGCCCTTCAGGCGGTGGTCAGCGCCGCTCCCCTCTTCGATTCCGGGGGTGAGGTCGTCGCGGTCCTGGGTGTCGTGGTGGAGGTGACGGCGCGCGGCCGTGCCACCACGTGGGCCGCGCGGAGCGCGACGATTCTCGCACAGTGCGAGGAGGATGATCCGGAATGTGTCGAGAGCATGGTCCGGGAAGGCGTCCGAGACGGGGTTCGCAGGGACCGGGCGCTCCTCTCTGACGTGATCTCGAACCTCGGGCTCGGCGTGCTCGTGGCGAGTCCCGAGGGGACGATCACCGAGGCAAACCGCACTGCCGAGACGATGCTCGGCTTCGAGCCCGGCGGAGAGCTTGCGGGCGTGTCATACGCGGATCTCGTCTACCTCGATGATGCGGAGACGGAAGCCGAGCTCCTCGCGGCACTCGCCGATGGAAGCATCGAAGGCTACGAGAATGAACAGCGGCTGATTCGGCGCGATGGAAGCGTCGTCTGGGTACTGGTGCGTGCCGCCCTGCTCCCGCCCCAAGAGCGCACCAAGGCAGCCGCGGTGCTGCGGCTCGTGGAGGACCTGACCGAGCAGAAGGACATCTCGAGAGAGCTCCAAGAGGCCCAGGACTCAGTCAAGCGAGCCTACACCGATGTGATTGCCGCAGTCACGGGCGATCGGCTTCTTCTGCTCACGGAGCGCGAGGTCGAGGAGCGGCTTGGTCGGACAGCGCAGACCCGAATGCGCATCGCTTCGCCGGTCCAGCTGGCCGAGGCGCGCGCGAGAACCCGTGCGACGCTGGAGACCGAGTTCCCAGCGTTCGGCGAGCCGGATGCACTGCTCCTCGCGTGCGCCGAGGCGCTTACCAATGCCCTTAAGCATGCGGGAGGCGGGGAGCTCGAGGTCAGGCGGGTGGGCAACCGCGTGCAGTGCGTCGTCCGCGACCAAGGACCGGGCATCGACTTCGCGAGTCTGCCGAAGGCGACCCTCGTGCACGGCTACTCGACCATGGCCTCGTCACTCGGCGCAGGGTTCACGATCATGCTCGAAGTGTGCGACAGCGTCCTCATGTCGACCGGTCCGCAGGGTACGACGATCGTGCTTCAGATGGACGCGTCAGCGACGCCCTACGACTGAGGCGGTCAGGATTGCGCGCTCGACCCTGATTCGTCCCTCGGCCTCGGCGGGCTGACGATGATCGCGGCGACAGCGCACGATGAGCAGCTGCATCCGCGCACGCCGACTTGGCATCAGCCCCGGTGTCCGACGTGCCCGTTTCGTGGTTGTTCGGGCATGTCTGAGTGGATATACTCGCCTTCGCGCCCGCGAGGGTAGCCACCGCGGAGGGGTGGCAGAGTGGTTGAATGCGGCGGTCTCGAAAACCGTTGTGCGGGCATCCCCCGTACCGAGGGTTCGAATCCCTCCCCCTCCGCCAGAAACGAACGTGAAGACGCCCTCTCCTCGATGTCGAGGGGCGGGCGTTCTCGTGATGGGGCTACGGTCTACTGAGCCGATCTTGCGCTATGCGAAGGCGCCGCTGTTCAACCGCGGTCATAGCTGACGACAGGACGAGCCCTGTGGAGCCCACCGCCAGCGCGATGAGCCACTCGGTGGGGCCGAGCGGGTCTGTCCCGAGGATCCGCTCGGCGCTGATGCTCGAGACGGCGATCCATTGCAGCACCACCCCGGCGATCAGCCCGACGACCAGGCTGGGGTTGCTGAGCACGCCGAGCTTCGAGACGGGCACACGCCACGAGCGCGACCCGATCGCCTGCGCCCACTCGAACGCGACCAGGGTGGTGAAGGCCATCGTCTGCGCGTGAGCGACCGTAGACGTCCGCATGAAGTAGCCGAAGACGGCGAGCATGCCGACCGCCTTGAGTAGCGAGCCGGTGATGATGCGCATCTTCGAGCGGCGATCGATGATGTCTTCGGAGGGGGAGCGCGGCGGCAGGCTCAGCACGTCTTCGTGCTTCGGCTCGATGCCGAGCGGGATGGTGAGGGTGCTTGCTACCACGAGGTTGGCCCACAGCACCATCACCGGCGTGATCGGCAGAGGCCATCCGATGAGCTGGCTGACCGCGATCGCGAGGACCTGCCCCAGCGCAACCATCACGAGGAACGCGACGACGCGCTGGAGGTTCCCGTAGATGACGCGCCCCTCCTCGACTGCCGAGACGATCGTCGCGAAATCGTCGTCCGCGAGAACCATGTCCGCCGCCTCTTTCGAGACCTCCGTTCCCGTGATGCCCATGGCGACGCCGATATCGGCCCGCTTGAGGGCAGGCGCGTCGTTCAC
>CAYHCN010000140.1:0-5305 GCA_964354945.1 uncultured Eubacteriales bacterium | reverse complement strand
CGCGACAGCGACACGTAGCCGTTGAGCGGCGAGTGCTTGCGCCGGGTCGAGGACTTGACGGCGGTGATGATCTGCCGAGTCACGCACAGCTCCGCGAACGAGTGGAAGCTGGCCTGGCGCGCCGGGTCATAGTCCCGTATCGCCTTGAACAGGCCGATCATCCCCTCTTGGATGATGTCCTCTCGGTCAGCACCCGCGAGGTAGTACGAGCGAGCCTTGCAGCGGATCAGGCCGCGGTAGCGCCTGACCAGCTCACCGCTGGCGTGCTGGTCGCCCCCTTGCGCGGCACGCACCAGTGCAAGCTCGCTGTCGCGCTCCGTCCCAAACCCGTGAGACGCGACAGGTCCGTGCATTTGCACGGCACACCCCTCCTTTGGTGCCCCTTTTGTTCCTCCCGAAGGAAGGATGCGTGTCGCAACGCACGCCGGGCGCACAACGGTAGAACCCCGTCGGCCCTTCGTCGCTTCGCCGCATGTTCCCATGCGTCCCCCAGCGCGAGCCGACCTTCGTGCCAAGTATGCTTCGACTTGAGTAGGACGGTCAATCATTCTTAAGGTAGAAATGAGGATATTTCAGACGCGTCGCCACGCGACAGAGAATCGAACTCGGCTTCGACCCGCGAAATCTCGCATCGGGATCACTCGCTTCGCCTCGCCCGAACGCCGATCACCTCTCCCCGCGAGCCCACCTCGACAGGCGCTCCCGCACGCCGGGATCGATGAGATCCTCGAGTCGAGCTGACCTCTCCCCTGCCGGCGCATGCTCCCGCCACGCGGCATCGGCGTCGCGCAGCTCGTGCCCGAACTCGTCAGCCGACATCCTCGTGGTGGCACCGCCCATGACCGTCCACTGCAGCTGAGCATCGCTGGTGACCACGACCGTCTCGTCGCCGCGGTCGCGGGCCTCCCGGGCCCTCCCCTCGATCACGACGTCGGCATCGACGCCGAACGGCGAGAACACGACGGTCACGCCGGACACTTCGTGGGGAAGACCGGTCGAGTGGGGATTGGCGTGCCCGTCGAAGACGACGGTGGCCCTCCACTCGCCATGCGCGAAGGCCGCGACGTCGGACACGAGTGCGGATCTTGCCGCGTCGAAGTCGTCATCCTCGGCGAGCTGACAGTAGGGGGGTGTGCGCCGAATCACGTTGTAGCCGTCGACGATCAGGGTTCTCATGGGGCGCTACGCGTCCGCCCGGCGGACCCACTCGTAAGCGAGCACTGCCGTGGCCTGCGCGACGTTCAGGGAATCGACCCGGCCGGCCTGCGGTAGGCGTACGAGGAAGTCGCACGCCTCGCGAACCAGCCGTGACAGCCCCTCTCCCTCGGTGCCCATGACCAGCACGAGCCTGCCCTCGAGCGGTACGTCCCACGCGGTTCGCTCGGCACGGCCGTCGGCGCCGGCGACCCAGAAGCCTGCGTCCTTGAGCTTGCCGAGGGCTCGCACCAAGTTCGTCTCCTGGACGACCGGCAAGTACGCGAAGGCGCCGGCGGCCGCCTTGTAGGCAGCAGGCGTGACCGCGGCGGAACGACGCTCGGGCACGACGACGGCAGCTGCGCCAGCGACTTCCGCGGTTCGCACGATCGCTCCGAGGTTCCCGGGATCGGTGACGTGGTCCAGCGCGATCACGAGTGCGCGCTGCGCATCCCCGGCGGATGCGATCACCTGCTCGAGGGGCGTGAAGCGGAACGGAGCCGCCTCGGCGATCACGCCTTGGTGGGCGCCCCGCTCGCTCAGCCTGTCGAGCTCTCGCCGCGGCGCACGGACGACCGGGATGCCGGCTTGCTCGGCCAAGCGGACAGTCTCGTCGACGCCGCGGTCCGGCTTGAGGCCTTCGGCGAGTAGTAGCCGCTTCAACGGCATGCCGGCCCGCAACGCCTCGCGAACCGGGTTACGACCCTCGATCGCGTGCACAGCGCGCTCCTACGCCTTGGGCTCGACGACGACCCGTGCCCCTTGCGGCGTATCCTCGATGCGGATACCCAGAGCGGCAAGCCCGTCGCGAACGGCATCGGCGCGGTGCCACTCCTTCGCCCCGCGCGCCGCGGCACGCTCGCCCAGGAGTGCCTCCACCGCTTCGGCGGGGTCGGCACCGTGGTACAGGCCGAGCCCGGTCGCCAGCGCGACGACCTCGGTCGGGTAGACCGCCTCTTCTTGGTCGGGGATGTCGATGCCCAGCACGCCGAGGAGCTCGACGACGGTCTGCTCTGCCGTGGCAAGCGAGTCGAGGTCCATCTCGCACACATCGCCCTGGTGCGCTGCCATGAACGTGTTCGCGGTCCGGGTGAGCTCGAAGATCGAGGCCAACGCGCCGGCGGTGTTGAAGTCGTCGTCCATCTCGGCGGTGAACTTGTCGCGGCACGCCTCGATCGCCTGCTCGAGCGAGGCCCGCTCCTCCTCCGGCGCCCCGAGACCACAGGCCTTGGCCGTGCGTGCCCACCGCAGGTTGCGCACGATGTTCGCGAACCGCTCGTAGGCGTGGCGCCCTTCATCGAGTCGCTGGGTCGAGAAGTCGAGCGGAGAACGGTAGTGGGTCTGGAGCATGAACAGCCGGATGACCTGGGGATCGTACTCCTCGAGCAGGTCCTTCAGCAGCGTGAAGTTGCCAAGCGACTTGCTCATCTTCTCCTGGTTGATCTGGAGCAGTCCGCCATGGAGCCAATACCGCACAAACGGCACACCCAGGGCGGCTTCCGACTGTGCAAGCTCGTTCTCGTGGTGCGGGAAGATGAGGTCGCTCGCTCCGCCGTGGATGTCGAACGTCTCGCCGAGCAAGTCGCGCGACATCGCGCTGCACTCGATGTGCCACCCCGGGCGGCCTTCGCCCCATGGTGAGGGCCAGTGCGGTTCGCCGGGCTTGGCCGACTTCCACAGAGCGAAGTCGAGCGGGTCGATCTTGCGGTCGTCGACCTCGACGCGAGCACCCGAGCGCATCTCGTCTACATCTCGGCGACTGAGCTTTCCGTAACCGGGAAACGAGCGGACCGAGAAGTAGACGTCCCCATCGACGACGTAGGCGTGCCCCGTCTCGATGAGCGTCTCGATCATCGCGATCATGTCGGGGATCGTCTCGGTGGCCTTCGGCCGATAGGTGGGATCCTCCACGCCGAGGGCGTGCATCCCTTCGATGAAGGCTTCGGTGTACTCGGTCGCAACCTCGGCCGCCGAGCAGCCCTCCTCGTTCGCCTTGTTGATGATCTTGTCGTCGACGTCGGTGATGTTCTGGACGAACACGACGTCGTAGCCGCGCCAGACAAGATAGCGACGAATCACATCGAATGACAGGAACGTGCGCGCATTGCCGATGTGGATGTGGTTGTAGACCGTCGGCCCACAGACGTACATGAGAACCCTGCCGGGCTCCCGTGTCTCGAAGTGCTCCTTGTCGCGGGTCAGCGTGTTGTAGACGCGCATCGCTCTCCTCGTCGCTTCGTTCCGGCTGCGACCGTATGCCGCGTGCTCGAATCTGACAGTACCGGCCCCCGAATCCCACCTCGAGCGTGCGCTAGGCCGGGTCGTTCTCCGCTGCGTCGCCTCCGCCAGTGACGGCCCCGCCAGCGGCGAGGGCCTCCTCGGCGTCGGGAGGAGGGATCGGTACAGCGGCGGGCAGCGGCATGCCCGTCTGCTCGCTCAGCAACCCCTCGTCCCTGCCCACTCTCGCCTCGAGGCGGTCGATGCGTCGCTGCAGGGAGCGGAACATCTCGACGACCGGGTCGGGCAGGTTCTCGTGATGCAGGTCGACGGCCTCGACGCGAGCGCCGTGCTGGACGACGACCCGGCCGGGGATTCCGACGACCGTGCTGTTGGGCGGCACGTTGTCGATGACCACCGCGCCGCCGCCGACGCGGCTGCAGCGACCGATGGTGATGTCCCCGAGGACCGCAGCACCAACGCCCACCACGACGAACTCGTCGAGGGTAGGATGGCGCTTGCCTGACTCTTTGCCGGTACCGCCGAGTGTCACGCCCTGATACAGGGTGACGTCGTTGTTGATGATGGTCGTCTCGCCGATGACCACGCCCATGCCGTGATCGATGAAGAAGCGACGACCGATCGTCGCGCCGGGGTGTATCTCGATGCCGGTGAAGAAACGCGCGCACTGGCTGCCGAATCGGGCGAGACCGTGCCGGCCGTGGACCCATAGCCAGTGGTTGACACGGTGTCCCCAGATCGAGTGGAGCCCCGGGTAGTTGAGCAGCACGCTGAACGTCGACGTCGCCGCCGGATCGCGCTCCTTGACGGCGCTGATGTCTTCACGCATGCGGTCGAACACGCGACGACCTTCCGGGTCAAGCTGATAGGTTTCTGTAGTCTACCAGCCCGAAGCGTCGTCGAGTCCGTGCTCGAGGAGGGCGACGGCGTACGCCGCGACCCCCTCCTGGCGTCCGGCGAAGCCGAGTCGTTCGGTCGTCGTTGCCTTCACACCGATCGCATCGACCGGCACGCCGAGGCCCTCCGCAAGCCGAGCGCGCATCGTCTCGCGGTACGGCGAGAGCTTGGGCGCCTGGGCCACGATCACGCAGTCAGCGTCCACGAAGGTCCAGCCACCTTCGCGCATGAGCTCGCCCACCCGACGCAGCAGCTCGAGGGAGTCGGCCCCCTTGTACGCGGCGTCGGTGTCGGGGAAGTGCTCACCGATGTCGCCCGCGCGCATCGCGCCGAGGACGGCGTCCATCAGTGCGTGGGTGAGCACGTCGGCGTCGGAGTGCCCCGCGAGGCCTCTCGGATGCTCGATCTCAACGCCGCCGAGGATGAGCGCACGCCCCTCAGCGAACGCATGCACGTCGTAGCCCATGCCGATGCGTAGCATCAGCTCCCCTCTCCTTCGCGCCACCTAAGGACCGCTTCGACGATCGCGGCATCCTCGGGCATCGTTACCTTGAGGTTGTCCCGGGGGCCTTCGACCATCCCGACCCGGCCACCGGCCCGCTCGACGAGTGCCGCATCGTCGGTGGCGTCCCACGCACCCAACTCCGCCTCGCGCATGACATTTCGGAACGCGGCGGTGCGGAAGACCTGAGGCGTCTGGGCGTGCCAGTAGCGCGAGCGGTCGGCGGTGTCGACGATGATCCCATGATCCACCACCTTGAGCGTATCGGTGGCGGGATGCCCCACCACCACACCGTCCAGCGATGAGTCGTCGTCCATCACGGCGATCGCCGAGGCGATCACCTCAGGGGTGACGAGAGGACGGGCGCCGTCGTGGATCGCAACGAGGTCGAACTCGTCGGGTACCTCGGCGAGTCCCGCAGCCACCGAATCCTGTCGCCTCACTCCGCCGGCCACGACCACCACCGGCGCTCGG
>CAYHCN010000139.1:0-5309 GCA_964354945.1 uncultured Eubacteriales bacterium | reverse complement strand
CAACGTCTACAACGCTCTCGCTGCGGCGGCGGTCGCACTCGAGCTCGGCATCGACATCGCCGATGTCGCCGACGGCCTCTCGGCTGCCACCGTGACCGACATGCGGATGCAGACCTTCATCACCGCGACGGGCGTGACGGTCGTGAACGACGCGTACAACGCCAACCCCACCTCCATGCGCGCCGCGGTAGACACGCTGGCAGCCATCAAGACTGAGGGACGGCGTATCGCCGTGTTGGGCGATATGGCGGAGCTCGGCTCGTACGCCGACCTCGCACACTTCCGCATCGGCGAGCACGTTGCCCAGGCGGGCATCGAGCTGCTCGTCACGGTCGGCGAGCGTGCGACCCGTATCGCGGAGGGTGCGCGCGCCGCAGGGATGCCGGCGACCGCGGTCGAAGCCGTCCCAAGCGTCGACGTCGCGAAAGCGTCGCTAGCCGGCACTGTCGAGTGCGGCGACGTCGTGCTCGTGAAGGCGTCGCGGGTGATGGGTCTCGAGCGGCTCGTGGATGGGCTGGTGAGCCCGGATGTTCCTTAGCAGCCTGCAGAGGTACCCGAGCTACCTGGTCGTCCTCGCCGTGACCGCAGCCCTCGTGCTCGCGGCACTGCTGTTCCCGCTGTGGATTCGTTTGCTCCGCGTCCGCAACGTCGGTCAGCAAGTCCGCGCGGATGGCCCCCAGGGTCACCTCGTGAAGCAGGGGACGCCCACGATGGGCGGCGTCCTCATCCTGTTCGTGATCACGGCGGTATTCGTGATCATGGGTGCGCCCACACGGTTCACGCTGTCGGCGCTCGTCGCGACGCTCGCATGCGGGCTGCTCGGCTTCATCGACGACTGGTCCAAGGTCACCCACGCGCGATCGCTCGGTCTTCGCCCGCGGGCGAAGCTGTTCTGGCAGGCCTTCGTGGCGGTGCTCTTCGGGCTGGTGGTCGTCAACTGGGCGCACCTGCCCACGTGGATCGCGATTCCCGGGACCGCACTGCGGATCAGCACCGAGGAACTCACGAGCACCTTCCAAGTGGGGTCGATGACGCTCATCGTGCCGTGGCTGTACCTCGGTCTCGTGTCCTTCATGATGATCGCCGAGAGCAACGCAGTGAATCTGACCGACGGGCTCGACGGCCTCGCTGCAGGCACGGTGGCGATCATCTGTCTCGTCTACGCCGCGATCGGCTTCAGGGAGAACCAGCTCTCGACCGCCCTGCTCGCGGCGTCTATCGCGGGCGCGTGCATCGGATTCCTCTGGTACAACAGCTTCCCCGCGGACATCTTCATGGGCGACACGGGGTCCCTCGGCCTCGGTGCGGCTATCGCGGCTCTCGCAGTGATCACCAAGACCGAGCTGCTGCTGATCCTCATCGGTGGCATCTACGTGGCCGAGACGCTCTCAGTGGTGCTGCAGGTCGCCTCGTTCAAGCTCACCGGCAAACGCATCTTCCGCATGGCGCCACTTCACCACCACTTCGAGATGAAGGGCTGGTCGGAGACGAAGGTCATGGTGCGGTTCTGGATCATCACGGGCATCATGGCCGGTCTCGGCTTCGCGATCTTCTTCGTTCAGTCGGTCTGGAGGTTCAGGATCCGATGAGCCGTTGGGGCGACGTCCTCGTCATCGGGCTGGGCGCGAGCGGCGAGGCTGCGGCGCGCCACCTGCTGGCATCGCTGCCAGACGGTGCCGCCTCTGTCACCGTTGTCGATTCCGGCGACGGCGAGAAGCTCACCCGCCTCGGAGGCGAACTCGCCGAGCTTGGCGCTGAAGTCATGCTGGGTGTGACCGAGGTCGAGGGCCACTTCGATCTGGGTATCGCAAGTCCGGGGATCAAGCCCGCAGCGCCGCTCATGAAGTGGGCGATGGCTGCGTGCGACCGGGTCGTCTCGGAGATCGAGCTCGCCTGGTTCGAGTCGAGTTCGCCGTGGATCGCGGTCACCGGTACCAACGGCAAGAGCACGACGACCGCGCTGATCGCGCACCTCCTTGCCACCGGCGGCACCCCGGCCGCCGTCGTCGGCAACTTCGGCCCGCCGGCGATCTCGGCGGCGCGGGAGGCCGACGAGCTCACCGTGCTGGTGGCGGAGGTCTCCTCGTTCCAGCTTGCACTGACCGAGTCGTTCCACCCCCGTGTCTCGGTGCTGCTCAACATCACTCCCGATCACGCCGACTGGCACGGCTCCCACGAGGCCTACGTCGCCGACAAGGCGCGGATCTTCTCGAACCAGGGCCCAGGTGACACCGCGATCGTGGACGTCGACGACCCCGGCTCGGCGCCCTTCGCCGAGATGACCGCGGCCCGCGGCATCGAGACCGTGCGCGTGAGCCTGGAGCAGCGTTTCCTTCCCGGCGCATCGATGTTCGATGGCGAGCTCTGTCTCGAGACCCCTGGAGGCCTCATCCGCCTCGTGCGGCCCGATGAGCTCCACATCCTCGGCGCGCACAACGCCAGCAATGCACTCGCCGCCGCCGCCGCCGCGCACGCGGTCGGCGTATCAGCGGCAAGCATCCGGGAGGGGCTGCGCGCGTTCAGGCCCATCGAGCACCGTCTCGAGCCGGCGGGCGAGGTCAACGGCGCCGAGTACTTCAACGACAGCAAGGCCACGAACCCAGACTCAGTGGTGAAGGGTCTCTCGGCATTTCCCGACCGCCCGCTGATCGTGCTTCTGGGAGGTCGCAACAAGGACAACGACCTCCGACCGCTGGCCGAGGAGGTCAGTCGACGCGCTTCGTCGGCGGTGTTGTTCGGCGAGGCCGGTGACGAGTTCGCGACGGCCTTCGAGGGGCTCGACTTCCCGACGGTTCGGGCCGACGGACTTGCCGAGGCCGTTGCGGCTGCGACCGCGATGGCCAAGCCGGGAGACGTCGTGCTGCTGTCGCCGGCATGCGCGTCGTTCGACGAGTTCGAGAACTACGAGCAGCGCGGCCGGGTGTTCAAGGCCTACGTCGCGAAGCTCCAGGAGCAGGCAGGGGCCATATCGTGAGCGGCCGCAAGCCGGCATACGCGGGCGGCGCCGTCGCCCGATACCTGATGTTCGGCTCGGCCATCGCGCTGATGGTCGTGGGCCTGGTCATGGTGTTCTCGGCATCGTACGTGTCCGACATGGTCGACACCGGGTCGATGTTCTACCACGGTCTCCGCCAGGCCATCTACATCGCGCTCGGCCTCGGGGTCGCACTGGTGCTCTCGCGTTTCGACTACCGCAGACTCAAGGAATCCTCGCGTCTCGTGTGGTGGGCGTCCATCGTCTTGCTCGTCGTCACGTTCGCAGTGGGCGTTGTGGGCGGCGGGGCGAGACGTTGGATCGACCTCGGTGTCGTGACGCTCCAACCCTCCGAGATCGCCAAGGTCGCGACGGTGCTGTTCGTTGCCGCGCTTGCCGTGCAGTGGCAGCGCGGCCGTCTGGATACCGGGAGGTTCGCCGTCTCGGCGGCAGGAGCGACGTTGCTCCCCTCGGTGCTGATCATCGTCCAGCCCGACCTTGGCACCGCGATGTCGCTGATGCTCGCCGTGCTCGTCGTGCTGTGGCTTGCCGACGCGCCCGTGTCGTGGTTCGTCGTCGCCGGTGCGGTCGTTCTGGTCGCCGGGGTGGTCGGGATCGCCGCCGAACCCTACCGGCTCGAGCGGGTGACGACGTTTCTCCATCCGGGCAGGGACCCGCAACGGGACGGGTACCAGATCATCCAGGCTTTGCTCGCCTTCGGTTCAGGCGGGCTCAAGGGCGTCGGACTCGGTCTGTCTCGGCAGAAGTTCTTCTACCTGCCCCAGGCGAACACGGACTTCATCTTCGCGATCATCGGTGAGGAGTTGGGGCTGCTCGGGACGCTTGCGGTCCTTTCAGGCTTCGGCATCTTCATCTACGGGGGCATGCGCATCGCGCTCGGCGCCCGCGACCAGTTCGGACGTATGGCCGCCGGTGGGCTGACCGCGATGATCGGTCTGCAGGCGTTCATGAACATGGCTGCGGTCACCGGACTCATGCCGGTCACCGGCAAGCCGCTTCCGTTCGTGAGCGCCGGCGGATCGTCGATGCTGGTGACGATGACGTGTGTCGGCCTGCTGCTCTCGGTATCGCGCTTCGGCGCCAAGACACCGCGGGTGGTCCGTCGCAAGATGCGAGACAAGGAGGGGCCGCGTGAAGGTCCTGCTGAGCGGCGGGGGGACCGCGGGCCACATCTATCCCGCTTTGACGGTGGCCGCGCGGTTCGCCGCCGAGCATGACGACGTAGTGTTCGTCGGCACGCCTGACGGTCTTGAGGCCCGTCTCGTCCCCGAGGCGGGCATCGAGTTCGTTGGGCTGCCTGCGAAAGGCTACGACCGCGCCCGCCCGCTGACTCTGATCACGTCCTCCGCCCGCATCGCCGCGTCCACCGTGAAGGCGACCGCTTTGCTCAGAAGGAGGCGTCCCGATGTCGTCGTCGGATTCGGGGGCTACGTTTCGATCCCGGTGGGCTTCGCAGCCCGGCTAACGTCGACGCCGCTGGTGCTCCACGAACAGAATTCGGTTCCGGGCATGGCCAACGCCACGCTGTCGCGCTGGGCCGACGCCGTCGGCGTCACCTATCCGGAATCCGTGCAGCTGCTGCGCCGTTCCGACCGAGCCCACGTAACAGGCAACCCGGTGCGTCCTGCGGTCCTGGCGTCGACCCGCCCGGCGGGGCGCGAGCGCCTAGGGCTCGCCGACAACGCGCTGGTCTTGTTGGTGTTCGGCGGCAGCAGAGGAGCGAGGCACCTCAACTCGGCGCTTGTCGCCCTGCGCGACCGCCTGATGGCGATCCACGACCTTCACGTGGTTCATGTCGCGGGGCGCGCGGAATACCAAGCTGTTCGTGAGGCACTCGAGCAAGCGGGCGGGGACGCCGGCGGCCGCTGGCACCTGCTCGACTACCTCGACGAGATGGGGCTCGCGCTCGCGGCAGCCGATCTCGTTGTGGCGCGGGCCGGTGCGACATCCATTGCCGAGATCACCGCACTCGGGCTTCCCGCCCTGCTCGTGCCGTATCCATACGCCACCGATGACCACCAGACCAAGAACGCGCGGGCCTGCGTGGAGAACAGCGCTGCGGTGCTCGTCGCAGACTCCGAACTCGACGAGGAACGCTTCGGTGACGAGCTCGTCGCGCTCCTGAGAGACCCCCAGCGCCGTGCTACCATGGCAGCCGCATCACGAGAGCTCGGCAAGCCCGACGCCGCCGAGCGCGTCGTCACCCTTGCGCGTTCGGCTGCCCGGCGCGGCGCCCACACCGACTGATCACGGAGGAATCGCGTGGCGGAACACGTCTACGCCCACTTCATCGGAGCCGGCGGCGCCGGTATGA
>CAYHCN010000138.1:0-5321 GCA_964354945.1 uncultured Eubacteriales bacterium | reverse complement strand
CCCCGTGATCTCCTCGGCAAGTTGAAGCCGCTCGTCGTCCGAGGGCCCCGCCGCTTCCTGAGTTGTCGCTCGGCGCTTCGTCATCGGCTAGACGCGTGCGAAGAGCACGCTCGCGTTGTGCCCGCCGAAGCCGAAAGCGTTGCTCAGAACAGCGTCCACCCTCGTGGCGCGAGCCACGTTGGGCACGTAGTCGAGATCGCACTGGGGATCGGGGTCCACGAGGTTGATGGTCGGCGGCAGGAGATCGCGGTCCATCGCGAGGACCGAGATCGCGGCCTCAAGAGCACCCGCGCCGCCCAGGAGGTGGCCAGTCATCGACTTGGTCGATGAGACCGCAGGGGCGTCAGCGCCGAAGACCCCCTTGATCGCGTTCGTCTCGGCGATGTCCCCCTGCTCGGTCGACGTGCCATGGGCGTTGATGTAGCCGACGTCCGACGTCGACAGGCCGGACTTCTCGAGGGCGAGCTTCATGGCCCGCTCGGCGCCGTGACCGTCGGGGGCGGGTGCGGTCATGTGGTACGCGTCGGCCGTGGCGCCGTAGCCGACCAGCTCGGCATAGATGCGGGCGCCCCGGGCCCTCGCGTGGTCGAGCTCCTCGAGAACGAGAACGCCACCGCCTTCCCCCATGACGAAGCCGTCACGTCCGATGTCGAAGGGACGCGAGGCGGCTTGGGGATCGTCGTTGCGCGTTGAAAGCGCGCGGAGGGCGCAAAATCCTGCAAGTCCGAGCTCGGTGATCCCGGCGTCGAAGCCGCCGGCTACGACGACGTCGGCGTCGTCACGGCGAATCGCCTCGAAGCCCTCGCCAAGCGCGTGGTTTCCCGTGGCACACGCCGAGACCGGCGCGTAGTTGATGCCCTTGAGGTTGTAGCGAATCGAGATGTGCCCGGCTGCGAGGTCGACGATCATGAGGGGGACGATGAACGGACTCACCCGGGACGGTCCGCGCTCCCTCAATATGTCGACCTGGTGCTCCATGGCCTCGAGGCCACCGATACCGGACCCGACGATCACACCCGCGCGCGGCGCGAGTTCTTCGTCGATCTCGGTCAGGCCTGCGGCCTCGAGGGCCTCGGCTGCCGCAACGACTGCGAACTGCTGGAACCGCGACATCCGCCGCTGCTCCTTGACGTCGATGACTGCCGACGGATCGAAGTCGTCGAAGTACCCACCGAATCGCGTGGAGTACGCGCTGGCATCGAAGTGGTGGAGCGCATGGATGCCGCTGCGGCCGTTGGAGACCGCATCCCACAGCGTCTCAGCGCCTATGCCGAACGGCGAAACGACGCCGATCCCCGTGACCGCGACCCGCCTCATGCTGCCCCCTCGGTTGCTGCTTCCCACTCGGCGACGAGCCGCTGCATCAGCTCGGCCACAGAAGGTATGTCGTGGATGCGCGCCGCCGAGGCACCGGCGAAGATCAGTCCGGTCTCCACGTCGCCTCGCTGGGAACGTTCGAGCCTCTCGATGATGCAGTAGTCCTTGTGACAGGCTTTGAGGCACGATCGGCACCGGCCCATATCGGGCTTCTGCCCCGACGCAAGCAGGTCGGTGAATGGCGAGCGAAGAGCCCGGCCCGGAAGCCCCACCGGGCTCTTGATCAGGATCACATCCTCGTCGGTGGCGTTCAGATACATCTCCTTGAACGCCGGGGGTGCCGAGGACTCTTGGGTGGCCGCGAATCGCGACCCCATTTGAACGCCGGCAGCTCCCATATCCAAGACGTGCTTGATTTCGCCTCCCGTGACGACGCCACCTGCTCCGATGACCGGGATGTCCACCGCCTCGATGATCTCGGGAAGCAGGTCGAGCATATAGCGGTCGGTGCCCAAATGGCCGCCGGCCTCGAAACCTTCGACGACCACCGCTGAGGCTCCGAACTTCTCGGCGAGCTTCGCGACGCGGGGTGAGCCGACGATCGGGACGATAGGCACGTCCGCGTCCCGACCCCATTGGAACACGTCTCGCGAGAAGCCGGCGCCCGCGATTACCAGATCGGCACCCTCTCGCATCGCCGTCTTGACCAGCTCGGGGAACGCGCGTCCCGCCACCATCACGTTGACCCCGAAGATCCCGGACGTGGCCGCTCGCGCGGTACGGACCTGGCTCGCCATCTCGTCGAGCTCAAGCCCGCTTCCGGCGATGATGCCGATGCCGCCGGCGTTGGCGACGGCCGTCGCGAGCGGGGCGAGCGAGATACGGACAGCCATGCCTCCCTGAATGATGGGAAGGCGTGCTGTCCTGTTGCCTATGGTCAGCGTAGGCATTTCCACGTGTTGTCGTGCCTTTCGTGAGGCTCCTGACCCATCGAAACCCGCCCGGCGCGAACACCTCAACGCCGGGCGGGAGATGGCCTGTTCGCTACGAGTTCGCCTTGATGTACTCGACCGCGTCACCGACGGTCTTGATATTCTCGGCCTCCTCGTCAGGGATGGAGATCGAGAACTGCTCCTCGAGTGCCATGACGAGCTCGACGATATCGAGCGAGTCAGCTCCAAGGTCATCGATGAACGAGGCATCCTCGTTGACATCGTCCTCCTCGACGTTGAGCTGCTCGACGATGACTTCCTTCACTTTGTCCAGAATCTCTTCACGCTCCATGTGGCGCACCTCCCTCCCCTTGGGAATGGCAACGGGCAACGCGTGCCCGGATAGCCCTCGTGTCTGTGTCCTGTCCTGTCTTCGATACTAGAAAGTCATCCCGCCGTCGATGGCGAGGACCTGACCGGTGATGTACGCGGCGTCGTCTGACGCGAGGAACGCGACCGCCTTCGCGACGTCGCCCGGCTCCCCGAAGCGCTTCATGGCGATGCCTCCGAGGATCTGCTCGCGGACGGATTCGCTGAGTGCAGCGGTCATGTCGGTCTCGATGAAGCCGGGAGCGACGGCGTTGCATCTCACACCGCGACCGGCCAGCTCGCGAGCGACGGACTTCGTGAGACCGATGACGCCGGCCTTCGCAGCAGCGTAGTTCGCTTGGCCCGCGTTGCCCACAAGCCCGACTACCGAGGTGACGTTCACGATCGACCCGGCGCGCGCCTTCATCATGTGCCTGCCCGCGGCACGGGTCACCGAGAACACGCCGGTCAGGTTCGTGGCGATGACATCATTCCAGTCCTCATCGCTCATGCGCACGAGCAGTCCATCGCGGGTGATTCCGGCGTTGTTCACAAGTACGTCGATACGGCCGTACTGCTCCACGACGGTGTCCACGAGTCCCGCACAAGCCCCGGGGTCGCTCACGTCCGCCTTGCACGCGTAGGCGGCCCCGCCACTCGCTTCGATCACGCTCACAAGCTCCTCGGCGGCCTGCTGCGACCCGGCATAGTTCGCGACGACGGTCGCACCCTGCTCAGCGAGTTCCAGCGCGATCGCGCGACCTATGCCGCGCGACGCTCCGGTCACCAGCGCGATGCGGTCGGTGAGATCAGGCATCCTCGAACACCTCCTCGGCGACTGCATCGATACCGACCTGCTCTACCGAAAGACCCTCCACGCCATCGGCGCGCTTGGTCAGGCCGGTGAGCACGGTCCCCGGGCCGGCTTCCACCAGGAGGGTCGCCCCTCCGCTTGCCAGCGCCTCCATGGTTTCGGTCCATCGCACGGGCGACACTATCTGAGCCGCGAGTCTCGTACGCAGCGTGCCGGCATCGGTCGTGGGAGTAGGCTCCGCGTTCTGGACGACAGGGATGGCCGCATCAGAGAACTGCGCCTGCCCCAGCATGGAAGCGAACGCATCGGCTGCGGGCTTCATGAGCGGAGAGTGGAACGGGCCGGAGACAGCGAGCGGGATGACCTTGCGTGCGCCGGCGTCGACGAGCGCCGATTCGGCAGCCTTGAGCGCCTCGGGAGTCCCCGAGATGACCGTCTGACCGGGCGCGTTGTCGTTTGCCACCCAGATACCGTCGATCTCGGCGAGCGCCGACTCGATCTCGCTGCGCTGCATGCCGAGGATCGCCGCCATGCCCCCCGGTGTCGACGCAGCAGCTTCGGCCATGAGCCTGCTACGCTCCACCACGAGCTCCAGGCCGGCCTCCACCGAGAACGCCCCCGCAACGGCCAGTGCCGCGAGTTCGCCGAGCGAGTGGCCTGCGACGGCCACTGGTTCCAGGCCCGCGCCCAGTAGCGCTGCGCCCCACGCCCAGTCGGCGAGGTAGAGCAGCGGCTGAGCGGCGCGCGTGTCGGAGAGATCCTCGGTCGGGCCTTGGGATGCGATGCGCCGCAGCGGCAGCCCGGAGAGAGCCTCGGCCGCATCGAGCAAGCGGTCGACACCGTCGGTCTCGGGCAGCATATCGAGCATGCCCGGCCGTTGAGAGCCTTGCCCCGGGAACGTGAGTGCGAGCACGCGGGTCACGACTACGCGCCATCCGGGAGGCTGCCCAGGTGCCGCATAACCTTCTCGGCGTTGGCAACGAGCTCGTTGACGATCTCGGCGGCGGGTTGGATCCGGGTCACCATGGCGGAAACCTGTCCGGCCATGAGGGAGCCCATGTCGACGTCGCCTTCCACCATGCAGCGCCGCAGGCTACCGACACCGAGCTCGTCGACCTTGTCGGGCTGGTTCTCCCGATCGAGCAGCTCACACTGCCTGGAGAGCTTGTTCTTCAACACCCGCACGGGATGACCGGTCGAGTAGCCGCTTACCACTGTGTCGCGGTCCTTGGCCCGCAGCACTCGCTCCTTGACCGCGGGGTGGATGGTGCACTCCTCGGCGCACATGAACCGCGTGCCGACCTGAACACCCTCTGCGCCGAGTGCGAACGCGGCAGCCATCTGACGGCCGTCCGCGATACCTCCCGCAGCGACCACAGGGATGGACACTGCGTCCACGAGCTGGGGGATGAGCGCCATGGTGGTGAGCTCTCCGATGTGGCCACCCGCCTCCATGCCCTCCCCGATGATCGCGTCCGCGCCGATGGACTCGAGCCGCTTCGCGAGCGCGACACTCGGGGCAATGGGCAGTACCTTGATGCCCCGGTCCTTCAACGCGGTCATGTATTTGCCTGGATTCCCCGCGCCGGTAGTGACTGCGTGGACACCTTCGTCCAGCACCATGTCGACGATGTCGTCGATGTGCGGCGTCATGAGCATCAGGTTCACGCCGAAGGGCATGTCGGTAAGCGACTTGGCCGCGCGGATCTGTTCGCGAAGGAGGTCGGTGGGCATCTGGCCGGCACCGATGATTCCGAAGCCGCCGGCGTTGGACACGGCCGCAGCGAGCTCGGCAGTCGCCGTCCACGCCATGCCCCCCTGGATGATCGGGTGCTCGCACTCGAGCACACCGGTCAGCCTCGTTGTGAGCGCCATGCGTCAGTCCTCCG
>CAYHCN010000137.1:0-5369 GCA_964354945.1 uncultured Eubacteriales bacterium | reverse complement strand
CTCAAAGACGAGGAACGTCGGCATGTTCGAGACGACCACGAAGTACCACCGGCTGCGCGTCACCGAGAACGAGGGCGTTCGACTGCTTCGTCTCGACCGCAGCCCGCAGTCGTCCATGAAGGTCGACGACCCCTTCGATACGGACTTTGAGTACCCCCAATACCTCCACCTCGCACTCGCATTGAACCCGGCCGCGTCGCACGCGCTGGTGATCGGCCTGGGCGGCGGCACGGTCGTCAAGCAGATGTGGGGTGCGTATCCGGATATGCGGATCGACGCGGTTGAGATCGACCTCGCCGTGGTGGAAGTGGCGAGGCGCTACTTCGAGCTACCCGACGACGAGCGGGTGCGCGTGTTCGTCGGCGACGGCCGCGAGTTCATCGAGCGCACCGCCGAGACCTACGACGTCGTCATCCTCGACGCGTACGACGACGACCGCCTCCCCTACCACCTGACCACTCGGGAGTTCTTCGAGTCGGTCCGTGCGCGCATGACCCCTGACGGCGTTGCGGCGTACAACGTGATCGGCTCGCTCGAGGGGGATTGGAGCAAACCGTTCAGGAGCTTGCACCGCACGATGGGGATGGTGTGGCGACGGGTGGTCGTGTTCGCGGTCGGCATCGGTTCGGACGATCGCCGAGGCGAGATCCGCAACATCGTCCTGCTGGGAACCGATGCCCAAGTCGACGACGAGCAGCTCCTGGCGAACATCGAGAGCCGGGTCGGCGGCCGCGTGGTCCTGCCGGGTTTCGAAGAGCTCGCGCAGGACCACTTCACCGGTGGGATCCGCGGAGGCGACGTGCCGGTGCTCGAAGACCGCCGAGGGTCCTGCAGCCGGCGACGACGCTAGCCGAGGATAGGTACACTGTCGTGGTGCAACCCGCTGACCTGACTATCGTCGAAGCAAGGTCCCCGACCGATCTCGAGGACGTTCGCACCCTGTTCCTCGAGTATGCGAATTCGCTGGGGTGGGACCTGAGCCAGGGCGGACGGTTCGCCGACGAGATCCAGAACCTGCCCGGCCCCTACGCCCAGCCCGCCGGTGGCCTGCTGGTCGCACGCTTCGGTGATGCCACCGCCGGTGTGGTCGGCCTGCAGCCGGTGCCCGAGGATGCGCGCGAACTCGGGGTCGGTGCGGAGTACTTCGGCGAGCTCAAGCGGTTGTACGTGCGGCCTGAGTACCGCCGCCACGGTGTGGGGCGCGCGCTCATGAGGCGATCCGAGGATGCTGCCCGCGCACGCGGCTATCGCTCGCTCGTCCTGACGACGTCAGCTGAGATGATGCCGCTGGCGCAGGGGCTCTACGACTCGCTGGGCTACGAGACGACAGAGACCTACCGTAACGACATGCCCTACCCGGGCATCCGGTGGTTGCGGCTGGACCTGTAGGACGTGGCAACCGGCTACGGGAAGGCGAAAGGACATCGGCTGTCGTCTGCGAAGATGGTCGGTACGCGAAGGCACGAGTCGGGCAACAACACAGGCCAACCGAGAGGCGCGACTATGACACCTGCACACAGTGCGAGCGGCGATGGTCGTTTCGACCGCAACATCGGAATACTGACCGCCGAGCAGCATCGACGGCTGCCAGACACGAGTGTCGCCGTGGCGGGCGTGGGCGGTGTTGGAGGAATCACCGTCGAGCGTCTCGTGCGCCTGGGCATCGGCAGGGTGCACATCACCGACCCCGAGACCTTCGAGATACAGAACCTCAACCGCCAGGTCTTCTCGAGCGAGGCCACAATCGGCGTCAGCAAGTGCGAGGTCTTCGAGAGGGAACTGCGGGCAATCAATCCCGATCTCGTGATTCGCGCATGGCCCGAGGGTCTGACAGAGGAGAACAGCGCCGAGTTCTGCGACGCAGACGTCGTCCTCGATTGCGTGGAGTACATGCTTCCTCGGTTCTCGGTCCACCTGCACGATGGAGCGCGCAAGCGCGGCCGTCCTGTTGTCTCCGTGCAGGCGATCGGGTTCGGCTCGACGGTCATGGTATTCAGCCCCGACGGCCCCACGTTCCGGCAGTGGCTGGGCTACCCCGAGACAACGGACGCGGGCGCGATCCAAGTCGCGCCCGAGAAGTTCTGCCCTACGCTCCCGGCCTACATCACGATGGAGACGGTTGCCGCGGTGCTCGCCGGAGAGATGCCGAGTCCGAGCACGAGCGTTGGCGTGTCCACAGCGGCTTCCCTCGCTTCGATGGCGACCCTGGCGTTGCTCCTGGACTTGGGCGAGCCACCGTTGGTTCCGGACTACCTGGCTTTCGACCCGTACTCGCTTCTTTCGACGGCCGAGGCCGAACCACGCTTCGCTCGTGTGCGACCGGGCTCAGAGCCGGAGCCCTCGATTCCAGACCCCGCGGCCGCCGTGCCGAAAGCTAAGAACCCAGCCTAGTCGGCGTTCGTTTCAGCTTCGTGCAAGGCTCGCTGCGCGCCGCCGCCTACTGACTGTGCGCAGACCGGTGTCGTCGCAATATCAGATCGTGTATGAGGTAGCGGACTCATTCTCGTCGGCGGTCGCCATGTCCTCGCTCGGAGCCTCCTCGGAGACGTTCCGAGGGGCATCCTCGCCCACGGTCTCCCCGTCCTTCTCGTCTCGCTGCTCGTTCGCGCTCGGCTCCTCGGTCGTGGATCCGGTCTCCGATTCTGCGGCCCCTCGCTGCTCGGAGGTGTCGAGCTGGCGGACGAACAGGAACACCGCCGCACCCGCCAGAAGGGCGACCCCGTTCACGAGCTGAGCGCCGATCCCCGCTGAGGCGCCGGTCAGCACAACGCTGTAGCCAACACGCGGGATGTCGGCCCCGAACCGGGTAAGGAGCGACGTCACCACGTCGAGTGCACCCAGGAGAAGCACGGCGGTAAGCACGCCTCGGCCGAGTCGTTTGGTCCGCCCGGTGGAGAACAGGACGAGCAGCGTGGCCGCGAACAGCGACAGTCCCGAGACGAGATAGCCCACATACGGGGGCGCCGACGGGGGCACGAGGAAGTACTCGATCGTGAACGCAACAGCCGCGGCCACCACCAGCGACACGAACGTCAGCCACAGCCAGCCGACGAAGAGCCACCACAGAAACCGGAATGCCTCGCGGAAGACGCGCCTCATCTACGTGAGATCCTGCATGATCTCGATCTCGATGCCGTCGGGGTCCTTCACGAACACGAGACGTGCTAGACCGGGCACCTCGCGCACCTTGGCATCGGGAGCCAGGATGCCCTCGTCGATCAGTCGGGCGACCGCCTCGTCGATGTCGTCGACGCGAAACGCAAGGTGCCGAAAGCCCAGGGTGCGCTCGCCGGCGACGGGTGAGACCGGCGGCGTCTCTCGGTAGCAGAACAGCTCAAGACGCAACCCGGGGGCTCTGAGGAACACGAGGGTCTTCGTGCCGTCGTCGTACTGGGAGTCGGGCTCGAATCCCAGGGCGCGGTAGAAGGCCTTCGATCGATCGACGTCGGAAACGATGATGCCGACGTGGTCAGGTGCGAACCGCATGGAGTTCCTCTTCAGAAGAAGGGCCGCTCCGGCGATTCTACCGCGACTGGGTCTGCGTGCAGCGGCTACACCGGGCCGATTGCCCGCCACACGCCGGCGGCCAGTCCGAACGAGGGCAGGTACCACACCAGCCCGCCGATGATGTAGATCATCACGTCCTTGCGCATCATGGTTGCGAGCTCGCGTCCTGGTACGAGAGTGAGGTACGCCACCACTCCGACGACGGCGATCGCGAACGCGATAGCCAGCAGCTGCACGATACGCTGGAAGTCGAAGGGGCGGCGCAGTCGGCCGACCAGCGCCACCACGAGCGGGGAGGCCAGCGCGCACAGCACTACCGCGGCGACCCACTTGGTGGTGTCGAAGTACTGCGGTTTGATGTAGTCGCTGATCGGGACAACGCCGAGAGCCGCGGTGAACAGCACCGCCGTGCCCGTGAGCAACACGATCGGCGTGAGCACAGCGATGCGGACGAGCACGGTCTTGAGCTTGTCGTCGCTGTCCGTGAGGAAGGTGGCGGCAAGGCCGAAGACGAATGCGAGGGTCACCGGGGCGACGTAGGCGAACGTGTAGGTGCGGAAGGGCAGCCGGGCGATGGAGATGGCGCCGGGCAGCAGGAAGGCGAGGATGAACGAGTACACCAGCGCGTAGGTGTCGAGGATCCGCGGTCGCTCTTCCTCGACGAGCTCACCTGCGGCGAGCTTAGCGGTGGCAGCTTCGGGCATGGATGCCTCCAGGCAGGCAGGGGCTTGAACGGGATCCAGCATCCACTGCCGTTGGGTACGGCGCCTTGACATCGGTCAAGGGCGAGAAGCGAACGGATACCAAAGGCCTCAACGGACCTGACCGGCCGCCGAGGCGCGAACCGACCCCCGCGCTTCTAGCTCTGAAGCGGCGGCTTGTCGAACTGCCAGCGCGGTGACGGGGCGACAGGCAGCTCGGGCCGGCGCGCGACGGCGCCATCGTTCAACAGCTTCATGAACGCGTCGACCACCACGGGATCGAACTGCGACCCCGAGTTCTCGCGCAGCTCGCGCATGGCTGCCTCTAGCGAGAGCCCCTCACGATAGGGGCGATCCGAGACCATCGCGTTGAAAGAGTCGGCCACCGAGATGACGCGCGCGCCGAACGGGATGGCCTCACCAGAGATCCCCGACGGGTAGCCTCCTCCGCCGTAGCGCTCGTGGTGGAACAGGACCAGCGGCACCGCCTCGCGCAGGAAGTCGAGAGGCGCAAGGATGTCGGCACCGATGGCGGGATGGCGGTTGATGATCTCCCTCTCCTCCTCGGTGAGCTTGCCAGGCTTGAGAAGGATCGCACCGTCGATTCCGATCTTGCCAATATCGTGCAGCGTCGCGGCGATGCGGATCATCTGGATCTCATCGGCGTCGAGCTCAAGCTCCTCCGCGATCCTCACCGCGTGGATGGTGACCTCATTCGAGTGACCGAAGGTATAGGGATCTTTGGCGTCCACAGCTGCTGCGAGCGCGCTAATCGTCCCGAGGAACGTGCTCTCGAGGTTCGTATACAGCCGAGCGTTCTCGATCGCGATGCCGAGCTGGCCGGCGAACGACGTGACGACGTGCATGTTCTCGGTGGTGAAGAGCTCGGAGCCGCCCTTGCGGTTCACATTGAGCACGCCGATGACCTCGTCTTTAGAGAGGACCGGCGCGCAGATGGCCGAGCCGATGTCCTCACGGAGCAGCTCACGGGCGAACCGCGGATCCTCATTGTCGACCAGAACGAGGGGTTCCTTGCACTTGGCGACCCATCCAGCGATGCCTGCCCCTATCGGGATGCGGGTGGTCTCGACGATCCCCTCGGGGATGCCTACCGCGGCGGCGATTCGAAGGAACTCGTCGTCGCCGTCCTCAAGGAGGAGG
>CAYHCN010000136.1:0-5407 GCA_964354945.1 uncultured Eubacteriales bacterium | reverse complement strand
GCAGAACGTCGTCGCCAGCGCGGGCGCTACGGTACCCGCCAATGCTACACCACCGGCATCTCCCTCGTGGGTCTGTGCGGGGCTCAGTCGGCGGGGCGTGTGGCATCGCTCCTTCGCCCCCGCTAGACTCGAGGCGCGGGGGGAGGAATACCCCGCGCAAGACGGCCAAGAGAGGGCACATGTCCGACCGCGATCAGAAGGCCCAGGCTGAAGCTCCTCAGAATCGCGTAGAGCGGACGTCGCTTCGTCTGTTGGTCTCACCCGACAGCTACGGCATGACGCTCATCGTCATCGCCGTGACATACGTGCTGTCCGCCGCCGTGCGTCCGGCATGGGGCGGTCTCGTCGTGGCGATACAGATGCTCGCGGTGTGGCTCATCTTCCGCGTCTCGAGAGCGAGCCGCACCACGCGGTCGGGTATCAGGCTCTTCCTCGTGGCCGTCGCGCTGTTCTTGATCACCCAGCTCGTTCTCTCGGTCTTCCTGGGCAATCAGGAACTAGTCAAGGGCGTCCCCTTGCTGAGCGCGATGCTCTACTTCCTCGCGCCGATCGCGGTGCTCCGCGATGTGGCCTCGCGCCGAACCGTTGACATCGAGAGCCTGTTCGGGGCGCTGGCCGCCTACCTGCTCATCGGAATGTTCTTCGCCTTCGCCTATCGCAGCATCTCCGTGATTCAGCCGGCGCCCTTCTACGGCCGCGGCGGCGAGGGCACCATGGCGCAACATCTGTTCTTCAGCTTCATCACGCTGACGACCACCGGATACGGCAACCTCGTGCCCGCACAGAACCCGGGTCAGACCTTTGCGGTGTGTGAGGCGCTCATGGGGCAGATCTTCCTGCTCACCGCATTCGCGAAGATCGTCAGTGCGTGGAAACCCGCCCGGTTCGGCCAAAGCCAGCTCGCCGAGGGCGAGAGCGGGACAGCAGAGTCGTCCTGAGCCGAGAAGGGCGCATAGATAACCCCCGCCCCAGCGGCTAGGCCGCTCCGTGGCACTTCTTGTACTTCTTTCCGCTGCCGCACGGGCACGGGTCATTGCGGCCAACGTCGACCCAAGGGTCGTCCTTGTCCTTGACCATCGTGGCCACCGCACCGCCCGTCGCTGCAGACGCAGCGGCCATCTGGTCGGGTGACGGTCCCTCGATTCCTGCAGCCTCGGCAGCCTGCAGCGCTCCGGCGAAGATCGATCCCTCGGTAGGGGCTGAGTACGCGACGGGCTGCCCCACGGGCACGGGCTCGAACTGCTCTGGGACGAGCTCGACGTGCATCACCGCGCGGAGGAAGTCCTCGTTGATGCTCGTAACGAGATCCTCGAACATCCCGAACGCCTCTGCTTTGTACTCGACGAGCGGGTCGCGCTGGCCCATCGCACGTAGGCCGATGCCCTCCTGCAGGTAGTCCATCTCCTGGAGGTGGTCCATCCAGTGCGTATCGATGACGCGCAGCATCACCTGGCGCTCGAGCTCGTGCATGATCTCCTCGCCAAGCTCCTCTTCCTTCGCGCCGTACTTCGCTGCCACGGCGTCCACGAGATGCTCGATCAGCTCGTGGGGGTTGTCGGTCTCGCCCTGCATCTCGTCCACGGCGGCGTGTTCGCCGGTGAGGTCGCGGAACCACGCGCGGAGCCCGTCCCAGTCCCACTCCTCCGAGTAGACCCTCTCGGGCGCACGCATCAGTACGTTCGCTTCGACGACCTGACGCTCGATGTCCTCGAGACGCTCGTGGATGTCCTTGCCGTCGAGGATCGCGTTGCGCTCGGCGTAGATCACCTCGCGCTGCTTGTTCATCACGTCGTCGTACTCGAGCACGTGCTTGCGTGCGGCGAAGTTCATGGCCTCGACCTGGCGCTGTGCTCCCTCGATCGCCTTGGAGACGAGACCGGCCTGGATGGGCATGTCGTCGGGTATCTGTGTGCGTTCCATCATCCGGCTGACCGAGTCCATGCGGTTGCCACCGAACAGGCGCATCAGGTCGTCTCCGAGGGAGAGGTAGAACTGCGACACGCCGGGGTCGCCCTGACGTCCGGAACGCCCGCGGAGCTGGTTGTCGATACGGCGCGACTCGTGGCGCTCCGTGCCGACGATGGCGAGACCGCCGGCCTCGACCACCTTGACGTGCTCGGCGGCGAAAACCTCCTTGGCCTCGGCGAGGGCCGCGGCCTTCTCCTCGGCAGTTGCTTCCTCGGGCTGAACGCCCTTGCCTCGGCAGATGTCCTCCCACATGAAGTCGGGGTTCCCCCCCAGAACGATGTCGGTTCCTCGGCCGGCCATGTTCGTCGCGATGGTGACCGCACCGAGACGCCCCGCCTGCGCGACGATGTGCGCCTCGCGCTCGTGCTGCTTCGCGTTCAGGACCTCGTGGGGCACGCCGCGCTTCTTGAGCAGACGCGAGAGGTGCTCGGAGTTCTCGATGGAGATCGTGCCGACGAGCGACGGTTGTCCCGCCTCGTGGCGCTCGACGACGTCCTCCACGACCGCGTTGAACTTCGCCTCGAGGTTGCGGTAGACGAGGTCGTTGCGGTCGTCCCGGACCATCGGCTGATTGGTCGGAATGACCATGACCGGCAACTTGTAGATCTCGCGGAACTCCGAGTCTTCGGTGATGGCGGTACCGGTCATGCCCGACAGCTTCTCGTACATGCGGAAGTAGTTCTGCAGGGTGATCGTCGCGAGCGTCTGATTCTCCTCGCGGACGTGGACCTTCTCTTTGGCCTCGAGTGCCTGGTGCAAGCCTTCCGAGTACCGACGCCCGTACATGATGCGGCCGGTGAACTCGTCCACGATCAGCACTTCACCGTCGTTCACGACGTAGTCGACGTCGCGCTTGAACATGAACTGCGCCCTGAGCGCCTGCTGGAGGTGGTTGACCATCTGCCCCGACGGATCGCCGTAGATGTCGTCGATGCCCACCATCTGCTCGATGCGGGCGAGGCCCTCCTCGGTGGGGATGATGGTGCGTTTGGCCTCGTCCATCTCGAAGTCGACGCCGTCCTTGAGACGAGGCATAACCTTCGCGAACGTCTTGTAGGCGTCGGCGGAGCGCGTCCCGGCACCGGAGATGATGAGCGGCGTCCGGGCCTCGTCGATCAGGATCGAGTCGACCTCGTCGACGATGGCGTAGAAGTGACCACGCTGAGTCCGGTCCTCGGGGACGACCACCATGTTGTCGCGGAGGTAGTCGAAGCCGAACTCGGAGTTCGTACCGTAGGTGATGTCTGCGGCGTATGCAGGCAGGCGGTCCTGCGGCAGCATCTGCGCCTGGATGATCCCGACATTCATGCCGAGGAACCGGTAGAGCTGACCCATCCACTCCGAGTCCCGGCTGGCCAGGTAGTCGTTGACAGTAACCACGTGAACGCCCTTGGCAGGCAGCGCGTTGAGATAGGCCGAGAGGGTCGCGACGAGCGTCTTGCCCTCACCGGTCTTCATCTCGGCGATGGTGCCGTCGTTCAGCACCATGCCGCCGATGAGCTGGACATCGAAGTGACGCATGCCGAGGGCGCGAACGCCACCCTCACGCACCACCGCGAACGCTTCGGGCAGCAAGTCGTTGGTGTCCTCGCCGTTGTCCAGACGCTCGCGGAACTCGACGGTCTTGCGGGCGAGTTCCTCGTCGGAGAGAGCCTGCATGGAGGGCTCGAGATCATTGATGCGAGCGACGGCGGCTTCGTAGCCCTTGAGCTGCTTGCCCTCGCCGATGGTGAGGATTCTCGTAAGGAAGTTGGCCATGTGATCGATGCTGCTTTCCGACCTCGGATGAACTCACAACAACGGCCCACGCAGCACGCGCAGGCCCTGCCCGATACTAGCACAGGGTATGCCCCTTCTCGGCCCGCTCGCGACTGTCCACGCTATCCACATAACAGCCGACAATCCCTGCCCCGAGGCCGCAAGCGCCAGGGACCCCGGCCTCCTTCCGGAAGCCGGAGCCCCTGTTCTGCGTCGTGGTGATCAGAACATCACTGGCGGACGTACATCAGCTTCTAGTCTTCCCAATCCCACGGGCAGCACGGGTTGCAGTACGGCACCTTCCAACACGGTGCGATGCCGAAGAGAATGCACCTGTTGCCCTTCATGGTGACCTTCGCGATACCGTACATGCCGGAGCTCGGCGTTGCCTCGGTGACGAACCGGTACGGCCCGTAGCACGGGTTGAACACCGCGACAGGCATGGCACAGACAGTCGCGCCGGCGGGAACGCATATCTTCGCCCAGCCGCACTTGTCGGTGTATACATAGCCGTCGCCAAGCAGCTTGACCTTCACTCCAGCCAGAGGCGGCTCACACGCATCCCACGTGCCGTCGCCGTCGGCGTCGAAGTAGGCACTGACGGTCAGCTTGTAGGTCGTCGGCGGCACAACTTCGTTGGCAAGCGCGGGCGCCGCGATCGCAAGCAGCATCACTGTGGCGAGCGCTGCAACGATCAAAGCACGCTTCATGATTCTCCCCCCTCTTCCAAGAGAGCTAGTGCGGACGTCACTTACTCGTTTCTCGGAGGGCCCCACCCCCTTGCCGGGCCTTGGGTGATCGAACGGGGTGCCACCTGGGGTCGTCGTTGAGCGCGGCATGTGGCGCGGAACGGGTATGCGTCGTGCCGGAACCACCCCTTGCAGTGTCGGATGCGTCAGCCCCTGCGCGCATAGCGCGACGCGGCCCTCCCCAGGCGTGCGTCGTCGAACGCTGCTGACGGGTGATTTGCGGGAAGTCGTTGCACGATCGGACTCCCCCGCCACCACGAATCTCCCGCACCTGGCGCGCAGCCCACACTCGCCCATCAGGATGATTACGCGATGTCAGGTGATGCGAGAGGGGCGCCATCGGCGCCCCTCTCGGCAGATCTCGGCTACGCGGAATACGCAGCTAGTCCCGGGTGATGACCCTGGTGTAGAGCGGCACCTGAGGCCACAACTCGAGAATGTCCTTGTTGTACATGCGGATGCAGCCGTGGCTCGCCTTGGTGCCGATGACCCAGGGCTCGTTGGTGCCGTGAATGCCGTAGTTCGTGTACTCCCACGACGAGCCCGTCCACTTCCATAGGGCCAGCTTCCTGGGACCGTAGACGCCCCTCGGATCGCACTGCAACTTGCGTCCCACGCGCCAGAGCCTCGTGGGCGTCTCCATGCCGGGCCGCCCGATCGCGACGGGGTACTTCTTGACGAGAACGTTGTCCTTGATCCAGTAGAGCCTGAACTCCGACTTGTCGATGATGATGCACGTCGGGTAGGGGTACTTCATGCGGTCAACCGTGCTGACGCTCGATGCGGTGGTCCGTCCGTCGGGGTTCCACGCCACGAGCCTCCAGGTGCTCCTGCCGCTGGGCACGGAGACGAGGCCGAAGTCGTAGCTGCTGAAGGGCGTCACGTTACGCGACGCCTTCCAGCGACCGTTCACGGAGAGGATCACCTTCGTG
>CAYHCN010000135.1:0-5411 GCA_964354945.1 uncultured Eubacteriales bacterium | reverse complement strand
GGGTGAGACCGCAATCATCCTGCTGTTCCTAGCGCAGGCCGTAGCCAGGGGACGGCTGCTGACCAACGCGGCGGCACGCATGAGTTGGAATCCAGTCTTGCCGTGGATTCTGGCGACGGTGGCGCTTCTAGTTCTCGTCCTCATGAACGCCAGGCTGTGCGGGATGCCCATCGTGGCCGCAGGGCTGCTGGCCAACCTCTTGGTCGTGGCTGCCAACGGTGGAATGCCCGTCTCTCTGGCGGCTACTGGGGCCGCAGTGCCCAGCGGCGGGGCACCGGCCTCAGACTCCTTCTACGTTCTGGCCACCAATCACACGCAGCTTCTCGTGATGGGCGATGTGATACCAGCGCCGTCTGTCGCGGCTTTCACAGCTGGCCTTACGTTCAGCGTTGGCGACCTGTGCCTGTTGTGCGGCGTGTCCCTACTGGTCCTATCCGTTGTGCTGACATTCGCCACGAACAGCGACACAGACTGTGCAATCGAGTCGGTCGCGCGCTAGACTGACATCCCCCACGGAGTCTCTCCCCTCCTCACTGGCGAGAGGTGTTTGCTATGTCCGAAGAGACCTTGGCGTGGGGGTTTCCTGACACCGGGGCGGCGGTTCTTCGCGCGTCGCTTGTCGATGTTCTGTCGGCAAGACCCGAGACCGTGAAGATCCTTGCCGCACCGTCTGGATACGGGAAGACCGTGGTCGCCGCCCAGTTCGCGCTCTCTGCGGGCTTCCGACGGGCTGTGTGGGTGGACGTCGGGCGGAACACCGGCGCGGAGCCCAGACTTCTAGCCTCGGTCGTCTCCGCCCTAAGGGACGCGCTGGGTCCCCAGGCGCCAGAGCGAGTTCCGGATGGAACGGTCGATCTTTCTGACTTGGTCGCCCTGCTCGCAGCCGCCACTGCTCAGGGCGCAAGGGTGTGTGTCGTGCTGGACGATGTTCCGGTCGCAGGTATGCTGAGCGCGCCAAGTCAGCTCAATTCCATCGAGAACGCACTGGCGTCAGTGCGAGGATCCCTTGTGGTCACCACCCGCGATGTTTGCACGATTGAGGGACTAGAGCGGGCGCAATACCTGGATGCAGAGGACTTGAGGCTCACGCTCGGCGAAGCCCTCGAGATCTGCCGACGAATCCAGGGGGCTATGCAGTCGCCGGAGGCGGTGGAAGAAGTCTGGCGCACCAGCGGTGGGCATGCCGCCATCTTCGCGGTGCTGGCAAGTGACCTTCGCCTCGTCCCAGACGCTCCCGGGAAGGGTCGCCACTCCCTAGACCTTGACGGGCTGCTGAACAGGGTGGTTCGCGCGCATCTCGATCCAGAAGACCAGCGGACGCTCGCTGCCATGGGCATGCTCGGCGCCGGTACTGCGAGTCAGTTGCAAGCGGTCGGTGTGGACCCGGCAGCCTCCATTCGAATCGCACGCGTCCTGCCCCTTGTCACGGTCGCGAATGACGACGACATGTCGTTCCGCGTGCACGACATCCTGCAATCGTCGGTGCTCAGTCTCGAGTCCACATCGAGCTACAAGCAGGAAGTCGCGCCCCGTGTTGTGGAGCAGTTGCTGCGCCGGGGCGAAATGCAGAAGGCCCTAGACCTCGTGTCGAAGCTGTACGAGGGCACCGACTTGACCAGCTGGCTGGAGCTTCACGGTGCCGACGCGCTGGCAGCCGGGTGCCGTCCGGCGCTGCGACGGCTCATGTCTACCCTCTCGCTTCGGGAGTTGATTGAGCGGCCTCGGCTTCTCCTGCTGCAGACGTCACTGCTATCCGCGATGGGGTCGCTAGAAGAGGCGGCCACGAAAGCGCGCGTCGTGGCGACAATGGCCGCTGGCGCTGGGGATCGGCGGCTCGCTGCTGATGCGATGCGGCTGACAGCGGCCATACAGAACGAGTCGGGTCAGATGGCGGCCTCCGGTCAGACACTGCTCGATCTCGTGGCGACCTACGGCGACATCATGAGCCCAGAGGAGAAGGCGCACACCTACGCATCTCTTGGGTGCGTCCGCATGTACGAAGGCGATGTGGCGGAGACACAAGGCTGGATGCGCAGGGCGGAAGAAGTGCTGCAGGAGCATGGGCTCACCGGTACCGCGGCATCCGCTGCTCTCGCGAGCGAGGGTGCATGCGTGGCGATGGTGAGCGGGCTCTACAGTGAGACCGCACGCTTCTTCTCGGGAGTTGCCTCGACGAGAGGTCTCGAGCTCAGGGCCAGAGCCGCCGCACTCGGCAACGCTGCCGCATCGCTCTGTGAGGTCGGACGACTCGACCGATGCCTCGAGTCCTGTCAGCAGGCTCTTCAGTACTGTGGCCAGCTCGCAGTCCCGGAACTGGAGATGAACTTCAGACCCATCATCGGAGCAGCGCGGGTCGGTCTCGGGGACGCTACTGCCCTCAAGGACATGTCCGAAGTCGTGAGCAGCGAGAGCGACTACCCGTTCATGAGTGGACGGGACCACAATCGCATCTACTATGCGACCTCTCTGAGGGCATGCGGCTTCGCTGATGAAGCCCTGAGTCAAGCGGAACGTGCTTTTGAGGGCCTCCATATTGACGGCCTCGCGCTCCTCAGCTCTCTGGCGCAACTGGAAGTCGGCGCATCAATGCTTGCGCTCGGCGATGTCACGTCAGCACGACATCTGACGAACGCTGCGCTTGCTGAGATTGATCCACTCAACTACTACCATCAGCTACGCGCTGCAATGATCCTCGCGCAGATCGATATGCTAGCTGGCGACCTCGAGGGCGCGACCGACAGGATCCGTCCCTACCGCGACTACATCCTCACCGGCAGCTCCAACTGGCAGTCGGCAATGTACGTGCGCTCGTTCCCCGAGCTCATCGCAGCACTCGCCATGGCGGTCGGCGTCGAGGATGTACCCGTTCGCATGCTTCGGATGGTGCTGCCCGAGAACGCGGAGCGTTCCCTCGCCGCCACCAGAGAGCTCATGCCGCAGCCGGAGTGGCGCGCACTCGGCACGAGACTCCTCGGCTCGGACGAGTTCGAGAAGTGGATCGAGCGCGAGGGGAAGCCGCTCTGCCGCGTGAAGATGTTCGGGGGTTTCGAGGTCTCCATCGGCTCGCGGCAGATCACCGAGAAGGACTGGAAGAAGCGCAAGGCGAGATCGCTGTTCATGATCCTGGCCTCGCGGAACGGTCACGCCATCACCCGCGATCAGCTGTGCGACCGGCTGTGGCCAGACATGGACGATGAGCGCGCCAAGAACAACCTCTACGTGGCGTGGAGCGTGATGAAGTCGGCACTGCTCGGTCCGGAGGGCAAGGGCGAGGAGTGCCCCTACATCGAGGCCGTCGGCGGTCTGTGCCACACCGTGGCCGACGTAGTCCGGACCGATGTCGATGAGTTCGACAGGCTCGTCGCGGAGGCCAAAGTCGCCGAGACCTCGGGCAACAAGGTCGCGGCAATCATGGCCTACGAGCGTTTGGCTGACCTATACCGAGGCGAGTTGCTGCCCGGCGACGTCTACGACGACTCGTTCCAGGCGATGCGAGACAGATACCGCCACGAGTTCTGCGACGCAATGCTCCGCGGGAGCGATCTAGCACTTTTCGTCGACGACGCCGCGACGGCCCTGCAGTTCGCCCGCAGGGGACTCGGTTCCGACCCGTTCCGAGAGGACCTCTACCAAGCGGCGCTGCGGGCGCAGATCCGAGCGGGCCAGCGGAGTGCCGCGATCGAGACGTACTTTGAGTGCCGCTCCAAGTTGATCGACGAACTGGGGCTTGATCCCTCGGGCGAGACTCGCGCGCTCTACGATCAGGTCTTGGCGCTGGAGGAGTGTCCGATGCAGCCGCACACGTGGGGCACGTGGCTTCCCAGCGGCGACCCGGCGTCCGACGGCGCGGGGGAGGGCATCGAGAGAACCTAACCGCTGCCTGCCCGAAACGGGTTAGTCCTCGGTAAGGTCTGGGTCAGCTCGCCGGCGCATGCTCCACACGTGGCTTGATCGCCACGCGCTGGAGGGCTCGTTCGGGCGAACGGTGAATCGAGCGGCTTCGACATTGGTGAGGAGCGGGAGACTCCTGAGGGGCGCCGAAGCAAGCCGCAGCAGTCACTGGTGAGTCCGGAGGAGTCCTCCAGCAACCCCCCGTCGGTCAGGACGGCCGGGTGGCTGGTGCCCGACATTGTGCATTTCGGACTGACATCGCGTTCCCACGCTGCTAACCTGCAGGGTGTTTGTTCCAGCCTCACCCCGCAAGGAGGGCTCGATGCGCCGAGTGCCCCGGACGTGGTTCCCCATTCGCGTCGTCCTGATCGCCCTGTGCGTGTGCGCAGTATCGGTCTCCGTGGCCGCCGCGGTCTGGCCATCAGGAACAATGCATCACTCCGTTGTCGTATCCCGCCTGTCGGGCCCGACTCGCTACGCAAACTCGGTGCTTGCGGCGCGAGCTGCACACCCGGCGTGGGCGGGTGTCGACCATGTTGTCGTGGCCTCGGGCACCGATGCGGCGCTGTTCAACCCGCTAATGGCGTCGTCACTATGCTGGGCCTACGACGCACCGATGTTCCTCGTTGGGAGCAGTGGTCTGCCCGCCGAGGTCGGTCAGGCACTCGCCGAGATCCGCTCGGCGAACCCGACGTTCACCGTGACTGTCGTCGACAGCACGGCGACGGTGCCGCCGGCCGTCCTCTCCAAGATCAAGTCGAGCGCAGGCGCCTCGGCGACTGTCGAGCAGCCATGGCCGAGGGCGAGCAGGTATTCGCTCGGTCGCGCAATCGCCACACGGGTGCGCGCTGAGGCTTCCGCAACGTCGAGGGCTCTCCCGCCCGCGGTGTTCATCGTGAACGGTCTAACTCCCGCTGGCATGCTCGAGGGCGCTCCGGCAGCGTCTGTCTCGGCGAGGACCGGCATACCGGTGCTCGTCACTCGACCGACCGACCTTGTTGCGTCGACTGCGGCAGCGGTCGCTGAGTCCGGCGCGACGGAGCGGATCGTGATCGGCCAGACGTCGGCTGTCTCGGCGGCGGTCGCGACGCAGCTCAAGGCGACCGCCCGCTGGTCGTCCGCGTCGCTTGCGTACAACTCCGTCTCCATCGCCAGCAAGGCGATGAGCCGTGGATGGGCGAAGCCCGACTCGCTCGTGTTCTATCGCACGCTGCCGGACGCGATGGCCGGGGCGCAGATCGCCGGCGCCGGCAACGGTGTCTCTCTGTTCGTCAGCGGCGTGCGGCTCGAGAAGCCCTCGGCGACCCTGCTGTCGAAGGTCACCACGACTCCCGCGGGCGCGTGGATGGTCGGGAGCACGTCGGTGCTGCCCTTCTCACTGCAGCGCGAGATTCGCGGCGCGCCCGCGATCCCCACGATCACGAGCCTCCATCGGTGGGAGAGCGCGAAGGCGCGCGTGGCCGGTAAGGTCGGCTCGAACACCACGAAGGTGATCCTCTACGTGAACGGTCGCTGGAAGG
>CAYHCN010000134.1:0-5425 GCA_964354945.1 uncultured Eubacteriales bacterium | reverse complement strand
CCACCGACAACGCCGGCGGCTCGGGGGTCGAGTCCACCCACTACATCCTCGACGGCGGAACCGAGGCCACAGGCACGGTCGTCAACGTGTCGACGCTCGGCAGCCACACCCTGGAGTTCTGGTCGGTCGACGTCGCCGGCAACGCCGAGACCCCGCGCACGACGGTGAGCTTCACGATCACGTCAGCAGACATCACGGCACCCACCACGACGTCTGACGCCCAGGCGACCTACACCGGCTCGGCGACGATCAGCCTCACTGCCACCGACAACGCCGGCGGCTCGGGGGTCGAGTCCACCCACTACATCCTCGACGGCGGAACCGAGGCCACAGGCACGGTCGTCAACGTGTCGACGCTCGGCAGCCACACCCTGGAGTTCTGGTCGGTCGACGTCGCCGGCAACGCCGAGACGCCGCACCAGACGGCGAGCTTCACCATCGACTAGCTGAGCGGTCCCGCCGAGTTGTGTCTACGCGCAGGCAGACACCACTGCCAATCGACCTCGCGGACTTCCGGATTCCTGAGTTGACGCTCCGGCTCTGGCAGCGACGAGTCGCCCGTGCGCGGCGGCGGTGCCGCCTACGGGACGATGTAGACCTGAGTCCCCACTTCGACCCGCGGGAAGAGATCCTCGACGTCCCACATGTGCATGCGCATACAGCCGTGGGAAGCGGCGGTCCCTATGGAGCCGTCCTTCGTGGTCCCGTGGATCAGCACGCCTGAGGCGTTGAGCGCGAGGGCGCGAGTCCCGAGCGGATTGCTCGGACCCGGCGGGATGACCTTGGGCATGCTCGCGGCCCAGGCGCTGCCGGGGTTGTACCACGCCGGCATGAACTGCTTGTTCACGATCTCCCAGTGGCCCAGCGGCGTGGGGTACTGGGGCGTGCCGACGGCACACTGATACTTCTTCTCGAGCTTGGTGCCGTCGTACAGGACCAGGGTCTTGTTCGAGCGGCTCACGATGATGGTGTGGCCGAGATCGTCATCGGTGACCTTCGGCTTCAGTGTCTTCACGGTGAGGTCGACCTTCCGGTCGCCACCCGAGAACACCTTGTCCGCGGTGAAGGCCGCTGCGACCGCCTTCTCGGCGCCGGTCACGTCGAGCTTCTTGCCGTTCTTCGAGTGAGTGATCACGAGCTTGCCGGTCTCGCCCGTTACGGACGCATCCTTGGGCTTCGCGTCGATCTCTTTGCGCACCTTCTGAAGGAAGGTCTTCATCGCTGCAGGGTCGACGGTGTAGCGCGGCGTGACCTCCGCAGGAAGGACGCCATCAGCGAGGTCGGCGCGAAGGCGGGCAACGAACGGAGCAGTCCGCCGAGGAGCCATCGCCTCGTCGAGCATCGCCTGGGTGTCGACGCTGACGGCCCCGGCGGGGTCGAACGTGAACGTCTTGCCGGCTGCGGCCACCTCGACAGGGCGCTTGACCGGGTCCGACACGGCCTTCTCAATGACGATCCTGGCGTCTGCCGCGGTCATGCCGCTGAGATCGGTGCCGGCCACAGTGACGCCCGGAGGCACGATGTCACGGCTGCCGTAGTCGTTGACAGCAGCCCACGCCAGGCCCCCTGATAGCACGAGCACGGCGGTGGCGCCTACGAGGAGCGCCGCGCGCCGCGCGAAAGCAGCTGCGTTCATATTCGATGTAGCCCATCGGGTCGACGGCCGATACTCATGGCAGTATAGACGCTGACAAGTCCCCTGCGAAGCCCTGGCCAGCACATTTCCTGCCAGAACGACCGATGCTCCCAAATCGAGAGGGTCCACGTGCGCAACGTGCTTGTCGTCGAAGATGCTGCTTTGATGAGGGCGTTGCTCCGCGACATCCTGCGCCGAGAGGGCTACGTGGTGCACGAGGCGGTCGGCGTTCGCGACGCGGTGGACCGATACAGGGAGGTCAGGCCGGACATCGTCACGCTGGACCTGACCTTACCCGATGGCTCCGGAATCGACTGTCTCGCCCGCCTGAGAGCGCTCGACGCCGCGGCGCGGGTCGTCATCATCAGCGCCGTATCTCGAACCGCTGCCGAGCGCGAGTCCATCGAAGCGGGTGCGCTCGCGTTCGTCTCCAAGCCGTTCAGACCCGACGACGTCATCGACGCCGTGCGCACGGCGCTGGCTACCTCACCCCGGACGCCCTCCGAAGCCGGGGAGGCCCGATGAGGTCCAACGGTAGCCCTATCGCCGAGATGACTGAAGCCATCGGTGTGCTCGAGCGCGATCCCGAGGACGGCTCGGCGGTCGTCGCTCTCCTCGAGAGCGTTCGGATCCTTCGCCGAGACGCCCGAGGGCCGGCGCGAGCCCAGCTCGTCGAGCTCGCATCGAAGCTCGAGGCGCTCCTGCAGCGCGTCCGGCAGGGCCTCGCACCGGTCGACGCGCGCATGCTCGACGCGCTCACTGCCTCGGTGGACCTTGCTGCCGAGCTCGCGAACATGTCGCCGCCGCCCCACCTGTCCACCGGGCCGCGCATGCCCGGCGACGAACCCGATGCCCCATCGGGCGGGGGCGCGCTGCGGGAGAGCGTCTCCACCGCGAGGTCCACCTCGAGTTCGGTCTCGACCTCATTCGGCCTGCTGACTGTCGCAGTGGTCGGTTCGGGCGAGCGTGCCGCGGACCTCCTCCGGCTGCTCGCGGGCGACGAGCGTGTCGCGGTTGTCGCGGTCTGTGCTCCCTCGCCGGGAGCGCCCGTGTTTGCGGCCGCGCACGAGGTGGGGATCGCCACGACGCTCGACCTCGCGACCCTCGCGGGCCTTGACGACATCTCCCTCGTGATCGACGTGTCCGAGGATCCCGAAGCCCGGGCGAGACTCGAGGCCACACTGCCGACCGAGGTGCAGCTCGTCGGTCCCGCCGCGGCATTCCTGCTCGCCGAGCTTCTCGGCGAGGCAAGGTCCGTCGAGAAGGAGCGCGAGCGTGCTGAGAGCGTTCGCGCCCAGATGGACGAGGTACGTCGGCAGGCGACGCGGCTGCAGGCCGGACACGCCGAACTCGAGCGCGCCAATGAGTCGCTGAACCGCGAGCTCGCCGAAACATACTTCATCCACGAGTTCTTCAAGGCACTGGCCCGCTCGCAAGACGTCGACGACGCGTGCTCCGTCATCGTCGACGGCGTCGTCGGGCTGCTCGGTGCGGAGATCGCCGCCGTGTACCTGCTCGCCGACGAGGGGCGTCTCGCCGTTATACGCGCCTCGCAAGGCCGGACCGAGCCTTCGTTCGTCGCGGTGTCGCCGGCGGACCGGGGCGTGTTCGGCGTCGCGCTCGACGCCCCGTTCTTCGTGAACGAGTGCGAAGGCGCGATCGCGGAATGGGTCCGCGAGCCGCTGTGCTGGCAGGTGGCCATCCCGCTCGCTGCCGGCAGAGAGGCGCTCGGCGTGCTGCTCCTCGGCGGTACGGTTCCCCGCGCGCTGGGGGCCGCGGACAAGGAGCGCTTCGGCGTCGTCGCCGAGCAGTGCGCGCTCGCGCTGCAGAACGCGATGCTCCACGAGGACCTGGAGCTGCTCGCGGTCACCGATCGGATGACCGGCATGTACAACCATGTCTACGGGGTTCAGCGGCTCGATGAGGAGGTCAAGCGCGCGGCTCGCTTCGACCACCCGCTCTCGGTGCTGATGCTCGACATCGACGACTTCAAGTCGTTCAACGACACGTACGGTCATCCCGCAGGCGACGAGCTACTCGCCGCGGTCGGGGTCGTCATCAGGCGCGCGTTGCGCGACATGGACATCGCCGTCAGGTACGGCGGCGAGGAGTTCGCGGTGATCCTTCCGGAGACTCCGGCCGCCGGAGCGATGCTCGTGGCCGAGCGCATCCGCCAGGACATCGGCGAGCTGCGATTCGACGCAGGCGCGAGCGGTCCGGCGTATCGCACGGTCTCGCTCGGCGTTGCCGAGTATCCCGCTGACGCTACCTCTGGCCGAACGCTGGTGGAAGCGGCCGACCGAGCGTTGTATCGTGCGAAGAGAGCAGGGAAGAACCGGGTCGAATCGGCCTGACGCGAGAGGCCGTGGGGACCCGACACGAGCGGAGTGTCCCGGGTGAGCCTGCGCAACGCACTTGCAGCACTTCCTGACGATCGGGCCACCCGAGTCGCGGTGACTGAGGTGCTCGCCTACGTCCGCGGCACTACCGCAGATGTGGACGCCCCACGGGTAGCTCGGGTCACCGGCGTCAGCCTTCCGACAGTCGAGCACCTGCTCCACGTGCTGGTCGGAGGTGTCGTGCTAGACTGCTCCGGCGACCCGCCCCGCTACCGCTACCACGCCGACACGGTCAACGATCTCGAGGTGTCGAGGTTCTTGCGGGCACGGAGTACGCATGACTCCCGGGTTCAGGGTAGCGTCGATCGCTTCCGCAATCGCTTCGGCGCCAGGTAGCCCTACGCCGAGAGCGGCCTTCAGAAGGGCACTGCCACGATGAATCCGGTGCGCCCGGGCGACCGGGGCCCCGCTGTTGAGGACATCCAGCGCCGCCTTCTGGTGCTCGGCTACGACCTCGGTCGCACAGGCATAGACGGGGTGTACCTCGGCCGCACCCGCGATGCGGTCGAGGCGTTTCAGCGCGAACACGGGCTCGCCGAGAACGGCGTGGTCGGGGATCGGACTTGGGCCGCGCTCGTCGACGCGACCTTCACCCTCGGCGACCGCATGCTCTACCTGCGCGTGCCGCACTTCCACGGACATGATGTGCGCTCGATGCAGGAGGCCCTGAACGCGCTGGGATTCGCCTGCGGGCTCACCGACGGCATCTTCGGAACGTTCACCGAGCGGGCCGTGCGCGAGTTCCAGCGGAATGCCGGACTCGCCGCCGACGGCATCGTGGGCGCGGACACCGTGAGCGCGCTGACGAACCTCCGACACGTGTGGGAGGGCAAGGAGCCCCTCGCGCACTCGGCGGCTCAACTCGCGCCCGCGCGGCGCTGTGAAGCCCTCGCGCGGCACGACGTGATCTTCGTTGTCGGCGACCACGTCGCAGCGGCGATCGCAGGGCGCGTGGTGAACCTGGCCCTCGCCACGGCGGCGGCCTCTAGGCTCAAGGTGTGGGATGCCCAAGACGGGACCCCGCGGGGCGACCTCGTCGTGCGGCTGGTGGCCGACGGCACGGTCCCTGCTGTACCTGGCGTGCCCCAGGTGAGGATCGGCGGCGGGCGACAGGACCTCCCGCGGCTTGTCGCAGCGGTCGCCACGGCCCGTGCGGGCTGCGGCGAGACCGTTCTCGAGCTCGACTGTGGCGTGGTACCCGAAGAGCGCGAAGAACAACAGGTCGCGGTAGCGATCCTGGACGCGCTTTGCACGGCTTTGGATTGATTCGTCAGTTCTTTGGTAGAATTGCCAGGCGTGTGGATTTGCACCCGAACGCCGGGGAGGATGCTCTTGACCACCCGACGCAGGACCTATCTAGCCGCGACACTTGCTCTGATCCTGTGCCTCA
>CAYHCN010000133.1:0-5439 GCA_964354945.1 uncultured Eubacteriales bacterium | reverse complement strand
ATGCCGATCCGCACGATGGCTTCGGCCATCGTCGAGACGGGTCCCGAGGCGATGGAAGTCCCCGCGATCGGCGCCGCACTGTTCGGCCTCGCGACGCTCCTGCTCGTCTTCAGCCTGCTGCTCAGCCTCGCGTCGCGCTGGGCGTTCGCTTCGTTCAACAAGAGGATGGGAGTCGCAAGTGGCCGCACCCTCTAGCAGCAACCTGGCGCTCGAAACACGTTCCGCCGCTTCCCTCGAGATGGGCAAGTCGAAGGGCGAGCTGTCGTCCGTGATCGGCACCGCACTTTGCTGGTTCGCCGCCGCAGTCGTCGCCACTGTGTGCATCGGGATCGTCGCCTACGTAGCGGTCCAGGGCTGGCGTGCGATCAGCTGGACGTTCCTGCGCACTGACCCCACGGCGACCTTGCTCGAGAACCAGGCCGGAGGCATCCGAATCCCGATCGTGGGCACCACGGTGCTCGTGCTCGGGGCGACGATCGCGTCGTTCCCGATCTGCCTGGGCGCGGCCGTGTACCTCGCCGAGTACATGAACGAGGAGCGCTGGCTCACCCGAACCATTCGCCTCGGGCTCGAGGTTCTGGCCGGCGTGCCCAGTGTCGTGTTCGGCGTGTTCGGGCTCGCAGTGTTCTCGGTGTCGTTCTTCACGTTTCTCTCGTCCTCGGGCGCCGAAGGTGCCCAGGTTGCCTTCGGCCGCTCGTTCTTCATCGCGATGATCGTGATGGGCGTCCACTTGTTCCCCTTCGTGATCAAGGTGATGGAAGAGGCTATTCGGGCCGTGCCGAAGTCCTTCCGTGAAGGCGCGGCCGCGCTAGGCATGACCAAGTGGCGCGCGATCCGAAAGATCGTCCTACCGACGGCGAGTTCGGGCATCGCCACCGGCGTCATCCTGGGGATGGGCCTCGCCGCCGGGGACACCGCCATCGTATGGCTGACCCTCGGCGGAACGATGACCATGGCGGTCGACAACTGGTGGAACGCCAGCCAGTGGCTGACGGTGCTGCGGGGGACTGGCTCCACACTCACCACATTCATCTACTTCAACTCGCCTGCCGGCGAGGGCAACGCTCCGCTCCTGGCGTTCGGAGCGGCTTTGGTGCTCATCGTGATCGTGCTGGTTCTGAACATCATCGCGGCGTTCATCGGGCGCCGCTCGAAGTTGAACGTGCGCGCCTAGGCGCACGCGGAGAGGGGACACACACGTGCCGGATACCACCGCTGCAACCGCCCCGGATTCGAGCTCGCTCATCGAGGAGGTCACTTCCGCGGCCACCGAGGTGCTGCTAGACGAAATGGTCCTGGGCGAGCACCCCGTGCGCCCGCGACGGACTTCCGAGACGATGGTGTCGATTCGCGATCTCAGCGTGAACTACGGACCCAAGCGGGTCGTCGAGGGAGTGTCGTTCGACATCCCCTCCAACAACATCACCGCGTTCATCGGTCCCTCGGGGTGCGGGAAGTCCACGGTGCTTCGGTGTCTCAACCGGATGAACGACGAGATACCGTCGTTCTCGATGGACGGCAGGATCGAGATCACCGGGCAGGACATCTACGGGCCCAGCGTGCACGTGACCTCCCTGAGGCGGGCTGTCGGCATGGTGTTCCAGCAGCCGAACCCGTTCCCGATGTCCGTGCACGACAACATCGGTCTTGCGGTCAGAGAGCACAATCCGCGGATCTCACGCTCCAAGGTCGACGCGATCGTCGAAGAATCGCTCAAGCACGCCAACTTGTGGGATGAGGTCAAGGACAACCTCAAGGACTCCGGGCTCGCCCTCTCTGGGGGCCAGCAGCAGCGGCTGTGCATCGCACGCGCGCTCGCCGTGAAGCCGTCGGTCATCATGCTCGACGAGCCCTGCGCATCGCTCGACCCAATCTCCACGGCGAAGATCGAGGAGCTCCTGCTGCATCTGGCGGAGGACTACACGATCGTGATCGTGACCCACAATCTCGGCCAGGCTCGGCGCATCGCCGACAGGACCGGATTCTTCCTGATGGGTCGGCTAGTGGAGTACGGCGACACCGCTCAGGTGTTCGACGCGCCCGATCGCAAGGAGACCGCAGAGTACATCCGCGGCGCGTTCGGCTAGCGGGACCTTGCGCGAGGGACCTTCCCGCGCCCCTCGACGCGACCGGGTCGGCCCTGCCCGGCTTCACCTAGTTCTTGCAAGCAAGTTGCGATGCTGCAACCACCTCCCCGCTTCTACACCCGACAATTGAGTCGGCAGATAGAGGAGGAAGAGATGAGCGAGTACTCCAGGATGATGGGGCAATGCATATACCGCTACGCCTTCGCCGAATGGCGGGGCGACCGGATCGTGATCGTCATGAGCGAGCTGGGTGTCGTCGACGTAGCCATAGGCGAAACCGACGATGAGGTCCTCAGCCAAGTGTGTCGTCGGTTCCCCAACGCCGGGTTCGTGCCGGATCGAGGCCTCAGGGCCGCGTGGGTGCGTGGAGTTCTCGCGCGTCTCGAGCGTCCGGCGACGCCAGTGCTGGTGCCGCTCGACCTCGGGGGTCGCAGCAGCGAGCGTCTGAGCCCCTGCGCCTGACGCTCGCTGCTCACCTCATCCGGTAGCGGACGTAACGCAGCAGCTCGCCGGCCACGTTGCGCCCCGTGGCCCGCTCGAACCCTTCAAATCCCGGCGCGGAGTTGACCTCGATGACGGCGAAGCCGTCTCGGCTCTCCACGAGGTCCACACCCGCCACTTCAAGCCCCATGACCTCGGCAGCCTGCAGGGCCATCCACTCGAGCTCGTCGCTGAGCGGGTAGGCCTCGACCTGCGCCCCTTGATGCACGTTCGCTCTGAAGCGGCCGAGCTTCGCACTCCGCTTCATCGCGCCCAGAACGCGGCCTCCCAGGACCAGGACGCGGATGTCGCTCCCGGGATCGTGGTCGACATACTCCTGAAGGAGGAGCGTCTGGTTGAGCGCCCAGACCGTCTCGAGCGACGCCTGTATCTCGTCCACATCCTTCGCCAGCATCACGCCCTTGCCGTGCGTGCCGGAGAGCAGCTTGAGAATCACCGGGGGGCCACCTACAAGCCGCACCATCTTCGCGACGTCGGACGGCTGTCGCGCCAACACCGTTCGTGGGAAGGGGACCCGCGCTGCCGCGAGCAGCTGGTGCGCTAGCAGCTTGTCTCGGGCGGCCATGATCGCGTCCGACGAGTTCACGACGACGACTGCCGAGTCGGACTCCATCTGCCGGATGATCGCCCGCGCGAACATCGTGGTGTCGCTGCCCGTCCTGGGCACGAATGCTGCGGGTGTCGCGAAAGGGCGGGAGCGGTAGTAGGTCCTGGGCGTGGTGGCATCCACCAGTAGGTCGAAATGCTGGGGGTCCACCCACGAGACCGAGAGGCCCAGATCCGGCGCCTCCTCCTCGAACCGGCCGCGGCTATACGGTCGTCGCTCGTCCGAGAGGAATGCGATGACCGGCGGCGAGGGCTTCTGTTTGCCTGGCGTCTTCACGTCGGGGCAGCGTAACCTCTCCACGCTCGGAAGTGGTTGCACGCGCGTAACACGGATGACAAACGCGATGCGGGGAGGAGTCGGGGGACTCCTCCCCGCAAGAGCGAGGAAGACCAGCGCTTCCCAGGAGCTACTGCACGTCGATGAAGATCGGGTTGGAGTAGAACCACAGGTCCGCGTACGCCTTCTGTGCGTCGTTCGGCCCCATCAGGTCGTCGTTCAGGGGGTTGCCCTGAGCGTCGGTCTGGTTGGCCACGCCCAGGCCGAGGTTCGTTCCGCGCAGGCGGATGTAGCCGTCCTTCTGCACGTTCTTGATGCAGTACGTTGCGGTGACCCAACCGCGGCCTTCGTTGTGGAACGAGAGGCGGTCGAACCGCTTTGCGATCCGGGTGCTCGAGTTGGTCGGGTCGGCGTACTTGGCATCGCTCGGAGCGATCATCCCGGTCACATCACCTTGGATGACGTCGACGTGGTCGACCTTCGGGCGGGCACCATTGTTGTTCCGCGAGGGGCTGTGGAACTTGATGCGGACGACGACGGTGTCACCCTTGTGTGCCTTCACGGTCCCGCCCATGCCCGCCTTCGAGGTGTCGCTCGTGGCCGCGAACGAGAGCTTGTCGATGAGATCGCCGTGGACCATGAACGAGTCACCGCGCTTGAGGCCAGCGACGAGTGCGTCGTAGCCGTAGCCCTTGACCCGCGTGTAGCTCTTCGCGTACTCGCCGGGCCAGAAGTCGCCATCGGTGTTGTGGAAGTCCGAGTTCACGAACGTGAAGAAGTGACGACCCTCGCCCAGAAGCGCGTCCCACAGGCCACCCACCTTCGCGATCATGTAGTCCGTACCGCCGTAGGTGCGGGCCATGGCGGTCTTGGTCGTGTCGCTCCCGAAGCTATTGTCGTACCCTCCGCGACCCGGCTCCTTCTGGTGGCCGGGCATGCCCTCAATGCCGAAGGCGACGTCAGGCGCGGCGTTGTTGAGGTCGCGGATGTCCGCAACTGAGTACTTCTGCTTGCGCGAGGGGTGGTTGATCAGGAACCAGCTCTTGTTGGCGTAGTTGTCCTGGAGCCACTTCGCGCCCGCGACAGCGTCGGCGTGGGTCTTGTTGACCTTGGTCCAGCCTGCGCCCGCCTGGCTCGTGTCATCGTCACTCTGGTCGAAGGTGTACTCGAAGCGCGCAACTGCCGAGGGCTCATCCGAGATGAACGCCACGCTGGCGTGCTCGTGCGACGGTACGTTCCATTCGACACCCTGTACCAGCATCTTGTTCGGATAGATCTCCCGAAGGTCGGAGACGATCGGGAACGAGTACATCCCGAACTCCCGCCAGCGGTAGGTCGGGGCGATCGCGTTGCCGAACGGGTCGCGGTTGAACTTGCCGCCGTGCTCGGAGTTGGCCATCCAGTCGAGACCGAAGTTGTCGAACGCGTTGTGGACGACCTCTGCTTGACGCTTGCTGCCGTCGGTGAGGTAGGTGTGCGTGTGGAAGTCACCCGCTACGTACCGAGATGCAGTGTGGGCCGAGGCCACTGCCACGAACGTGCCGACGAGCATCGCAGCCGCGAGTGCCGCGGCAACCAGTCGCGCCGCCTTGCTTCTCCTGAACCAATGACGCATGTCGAGATCCCCCTTCTAGCTTGCCTGGAGGCGACCGGGCGGCCACCCGGTTCGACCCTAGGGGGGAGTGCCCGGGTTGTGGTTGCAGCGGCGCAAACCTCGCGCAAACTCTGCGTCACCAGTATGTGCAATCGTCGTGAAACGGCTGGTGGAGCCGGTCTTTCGCCCCCCAGCTAGGACCGAAGAGCCGCAGCGTCAGCTTGCGCGGCGGAGCTCGATCGTGAAGGTCGAGCCACGCCCTGGCTCAGAGCTCACCGAGATGGTGCCGCCACTACGCTCGACGACGTGCTTCACCAAAGAGAGACCCAGGCCTGTCCCGCCCGAGTCTCGTGACCGTCCTCGGTCGACCCGGT